>DAOVNV010000215.1 GCA_030630015.1 Desulfuromonadales bacterium
CTGGTTATCAGCAGCCTGCTGGTTTATGAACACATGCTGGTGAAAGCAGACGATCTTTCCAGGCTGGATGCCGCTTTTTTCAATATGAACGGCTACATCAGCGTAACGATTTTTTTGTTTACTCTTGCTGATGCAGTGATCTAAACCTGGGCCAACTGTGTCGGCTTAACCTCTCCTGGAGGAGGTAGAGATGACTGAAAATTCTGTGCGGCATGTCGTGGTTGCATTGACCGGGGCCTCGGGGAGCGTCTACGGCCTTAAACTTGTCGATACTCTGCTTCAGGGAGAGCAGCGTGTCAGCCTGTTGATAACCGAAGCTGGCCGAGAGGTCCTCAACCATGAAACGGGCCTGGCCTGGGCAGCTGACACCGAAAAGAGACGCCGACAGGTTCAGGAACACTTTTCCAGCATCGCTGTCGACTGTCTGGATGTCGACGACATTGGTGCTGCCATTGCCAGCGGATCGGCCGCTCCAGACGGGATGGTCGTGGTCCCCTGTTCAATGGGGACCGCCGGACGGATTGCCGCCGGCCTGAGCGGCAACTTGCTGGAACGCGCTGCAGACGTAATGCTCAAGGAGAAGCGGCCGTTGATCCTCGTGCCGAGGGAAACGCCGTTGAGTAGCATCCACCTGGAAAACCTGCTGCGTCTGGCCAGGGCCGGGGCGACGATTCTGCCGGCGATGCCGGCCTTCTATCACCGGCCGCAAGGCATCGATGCACTGACGAACTTTGTGGTTGGCAAAATTCTGGATCAGATGAACTTGTCCCATGAGCTTTTCGAGCCGTGGGGCCATGATGAACACTGACTTAAGACGAGAATGATGAACAAACTATTTACCAGCCTCCGCCGCAAAATTCTGGACGGGGAGCGGATTACTGACGAAGAGGCTTTGCAGCTGTTTGACAGCCGGGATCTGCTGGCAATCGGGGAACTGGCCGCATTGGCCAACCGGCGCAAAAACGGCGACAAGGTTTACTTCAATGTCAACCGGCATATCAACTACTCGAACATCTGTGTCAACCGGTGTACCTTTTGTGCGTTCAGTCGGGGCCGCGACGAAGACGGTGGCTACACCATGGCCCTCAACGATGTACTGGCCCGGGTGGCCGAAGCCAGCGAGGCCGGTGCAACTGAAATTCACATGGTGGGCGGCTTACACCCTGACCTGCCGTTCGATTTCTACCTGGAGATGCTGGCCGCGATCAAGGCAGACAGCCCCGAAATCCACATCAAGGCGTTCACCGCAGTCGAAATCGACTATTTTGCCACACTGGCCGGCCAATCGGTGGGCGAGGTGATTGAAGAGCTGAAAGAGGCCGGACTTGATTCGATGCCCGGCGGCGGCGCGGAAATTTTCAGGTTCGAGGTGCGCAACCGCATCTGCCCGGAAAAGATTTCCGGTGAGCGCTGGCTCGAAGTCATCGAGACGGTCCACCGGGCCGGAGTGAAAACCAATGCAACCATGCTGTTCGGGCACGTCGAGAATGCTGCCGACCGGGTCGACCACATGTCACGGCTGCGTCAACTGCAGGATCGCACCGGCGGCTTCCAGGCGTTTATCCCGCTGGCATTCCAGCCGGACAACACGCGGGTTCCGGATGCTCGGGGCGTCGGCGGTGTCGATGCCCTCAAGACCCTGGCAATCAGTCGTCTCTACCTGGACAATTTCCAGCACATCAAGGCCTACTGGATCATGCTCGGCCTGAAAGTCGCACAGGTTTCTCTGGCGTTCGGCGTCAATGACCTGGATGGAACTGTGGTCGAGGAAAAGATCGGGCACGAAGCCGGAGCTGACTCACCCCAAGACCTGAACAAGGCGCAGCTGATCGACCTGATCCGCAAGGCCGACCGGCTGCCGGTGGAGCGAGACACCCTTTACCGGGAAGTGCGGAGCTACTGAGCCGATGCTGAAAGTTATCGCGAAAAAAACGGCTTCAGGGACGGCACTCTCCAGGGAAGAAGCACTCTTTCTGCTGAATCGGGTCGACCTGATCAGTCTCGGTCAGCTTGCTGCTGCAGTCAGGCAACGCTTGCATCCGGAACGCCAGGTCTCTTTCGTTGTCGACCGGAATGTCAACTACACCAACATCTGTACCAGCAAGTGCCGGTTTTGTGCCTTTTACCGGGATGTTTCAGATGCTGACGCCTATGTCCTCAGCTACGCAGAGATCTTTCACAAGGTTCAGGAGCTGGTTGATCACAATGGAACCCAGCTCCTGATGCAGGGTGGAACCCATCCGGAGCTGGGGATCGAGTGGTTCGAGGAGCTTTTCCGCCAGCTGAAGGAGCGTTTCCCCTCAGTGCAGGTTCACTCGCTCTCGCCGGCGGAAATCATCCAGATAGCATGCCTCTCCGATCTGAGCATGGAGGCCTGCCTGCTGCGCCTGCACCAGGCCGGCCTGGATTCACTGCCCGGCGGCGGCGCCGAGATTCTGGTGGACGCAGTTCGCCAGAAAATTTCACCGAACAAGATCGGCTGGAAACCCTGGGCGAATGTTATGCGGGAAGCGCATCGCCTCGGCATGCCGACCACGGCAACCATGATGTTCGGCGTCGGGGAAAGACCGGAAGATGTGGTCGAGCACCTGTTTCGGGTGCGCGAAATCCAGGAAGAGACCGGCGGCTTTACGGCATTTATCCCCTGGACCTATCAGCCCGGCAACACCGAACTCGGCGGGGAATCGGCCAGCGGCGTGGAGTATCTGAAAGTCCTCGCCCTGTCGCGGCTGGTGCTCGACAATGTACCGAACATCCAGGCCAGTTGGGTCACCCAGGGAGCTGGTCTGGCCCAGGTGGCCCTGTCCTTCGGGGCGAATGACCTGGGTGGGACCATGCTGGAGGAAAATGTCGTTGCGGCAGCTGGCGTCGATTTCCGTATGAGCCAGGAGGAAATTATCAAGCTGGTGGGTGATGCCGGCTTTGTTCCTGTTCGGCGAACGACAACCTACGATGTTCTGGAAGAATATTAGGGAATGAACATGGGATATCTGCGTGACAATATTGCCGGGATGGCGGGTTATGTGCCAGGTTTTCAGCCTGCGGACCAGGACAACTGGATCAAGCTGAATACCAACGAGAACCCTTATCCGCCATCGCCCAAGGTGGTCGAAGCGATTCAGGCGGCGGCCGGGGACGATCTGCGCAAGTATCCCGACGCGGCCTGTCGGGCGGGACGTGAAGCGGCGGCACGACTGTTCGACTACCCGGTCGAATGGCTGATCATGGCGAACGGTTCGGATGAACTGCTCAATAACCTGATCCGGGCCTGTGCCGGCGAAGGGGAGGAGAGCGCCTACCTGCATCCTTCCTATTCCTACTATGCCACCCTTGCCGAAGTACAGGGCGCACGCGTCCGTACTTTCCGTCTGACAGAAGACGGCGAAATACCCGATTTTCCGGAGCGCTACGCAGGCCGGCTGTTTTTTCTGACCAACCCCAATGCGCCGCTCGGTCTGAACTGGAGCGTCAATGAGGTGGCCGATCTGGCCGACCGCTGCAGCGGGCTGCTGGTTGTTGATGAAGCCTACGCGGACTTTGCCGGCCAGAACTGCCTGGAGCTGGTGCGGCAGAAACCGAATGTCGTGGTGACCAGGACCCTCTCCAAGAGCTATTGCCTGGCCGGCATGCGTCTCGGCCTGGCTGTGGCCCGCCCCGAAATCGTCGCGGCCCTCGACAAGATCCGCGACCACTACAACCTGGACCGCTTGGCCCAGACCGCACTGGTTGCGGCCCTTGAGGATCAGACCTACTTCCGTGACTGTGTCGAACGGATCTGTGCCACTCGCGAGCGCTTCCGC
>DAOVNV010000277.1 GCA_030630015.1 Desulfuromonadales bacterium
CTAACATTATTTTCACTGGTATTTTTATTCCAGTCATTCCGCCCCCTTATTGCGGCAACCAAGCGGCTGATCTATACTTGTGCGGAATGTTTTCTTTCTTGTTGCCGCCTGGGAAATTGTCGAACTATCCGAACCAAACTTCCAAATTTTCGCTTCGGCCCGGATAGTCCGACACTCTCCTGGCGAAATTCTGATCCACCCGACCATGAATGTCGCCCTCAGTTATGATCACCGCGTTATCGACGGACAGCAAGCGGTCGGGTTCCTCAAACGGATCAAGACCTATATTGAAGATCCGGAAGAGATGTTACTGGAAAGGTAATCCGTTTCAACGCTGAACACCAATCGCCACGCTGAACACCATTAAGGAGAAAATTAATGTCTGAACAAGGATACGACCTGATCGTCATCGGCGCTGGCCCCGGCGGTTATGTTGCCGCTATCCGTGCGGCACAACTCGGCTTCAAAGTCGCCGTTGTCGAAAAACGGACCACCCTCGGCGGAGTTTGCCTCAACGAAGGTTGTATTCCGAGCAAGGCCCTGCTCGAGTCAAGCGAACAGTTCGCCAAGGTCAATCATGAGCTTGCTGAACACGGAATTGAGATTGCAGGTGTGAAACTGAATCTGACACAGATGATGGCCCGCAAAGAGGAGATCATCAACAAGTTGACCGGGGGCATCAGTGGCCTTTTCAAGAAAAACGGCATCACTTCAATTTCAGGAACAGCCTCTTTAAAAGGGCTGATAAACGGCTTTCAAAGTGTCGAGGTTTTTAATAGTGAAAATAGGCAGAGTCTCTCTACCAAGAACATTCTGCTGGCGACCGGGAGTGAAGCAACCGAACTGCCGCACCTGCCCTTCAACGGCACCACGGTCATCAACGCCCGCGATGCCTTAAGCCTGAACGAAATCCCCAAACGCCTGCTGGTGGTCGGCGGCGGGGCCATCGGTCTGGAGATGGGCTCGGTCTGGAGCCGCCTCGGCTCGCAAGTCACAGTGGTCGAGATGCTACCGCAGCTGCTGCCGCAGACCGATCCACAACTGGCCCAGATGCTTCAGCGCAGCCTGAGGAAACAAGGGCTGGAGATCCACCTGCAGACAAAACTGGAAAAGCTGGAAACGACTGACGACGGTGTGCAGGTCACCCTGACATCGGTCAAAGGGGAACGGCAGATCAGCTGCGATAAGGTGCTGGTCGCCACCGGCCGCCGGGCACAAACTGCCGGTTTGGGGCTGGAAGTTGTCGGTCTGCAACCCAATCGGCAAGGACAGCTGGAGGTCGATGAAAATTACCAGACTGCGGTGGCCGGCATTTATGCCATTGGCGACCTGATCCCGGGCCCGATGCTGGCCCACAAAGCAAGTGAAGAGGGCGTGGTTTTTGCCGAGCGTCTGGCCGGGCAGAAATCCAGCGTCAACTATCAGGTCATCCCGGCGGTCACCTACACCTGGCCTGAGGTCGCCACCGTTGGTCGTAGTGAAGATGGTTTAAAGCGGGATGAAATCCCCTACCGGGCCGGTAAATTCTTTTTCGCCGCAAGTGGCCGCGCCCTCTGTAGCGGCAGGAGCGAAGGCTTTGTCAAGGTTCTCGCCAACCCGGAGAACGGCCGCATCCTCGGTGTTCATATTGTCGGACCCCATGCCTCGGAGCTGATTGCTGAAGCAACCATCGTGCTCTCTTTCGGCGGCAGTGTGCACGATCTGGCCGTGACCTGCCATGCCCATCCGACATTGGCCGAAGCGTTGAAAGAGGCCGCGCTGGCAGTTAATAAAGAGGCGATTCACGC
>DAOVNV010000226.1 GCA_030630015.1 Desulfuromonadales bacterium
AGAGCGCCGGGCTTCAGGTCAACCTAGACTACTGCGACGAAGCCGACTGTATGGCCAAACTGCGACTGGCCCAGGCTCTCGCGCCTTTGCTCTACGCCCTGTTTGCCAATTCACCGATCCTGGAAGGGCGTGCCACAGACCGTCTGTCAACCCGGGGCGAAATCTGGGCCAATACCGACCCGGACCGCACCGGGCTCCTGCCCTTCCTTTTCAATCCGGATGCCGGCTTTGTCGACTACATGGAACACGCTCTTGACGTACCGATGTACTTCATTGTCAGGGATGACCAGTACCTCGACCTGACCCGGCAGAGGTTCACTTTTCGGCATTTTCTCGATCAAGGCTTCAAAGGCCATGAGGCGACTATATCTGACTGGGATCTGCACCTGTCGACCCTCTTTCCGGAAGTCCGCCTGCGTCCGCAGATCGAGATCCGTTCTGCCGACAGCTTGCCTCCAGGGATGACCCTGATGGTTGCCGGCCTGCTCAAAGGCATCTTCTACGACCAGGAAGCTCTCGCCGCCGCATGGGAACTCTGCCGTCCCGATTCCGTTGACAGCCTCCGCGCGGCCTGTCAGAACGCCTGGACAAAAGGCCTGCAGGCACCCTGGCGCGCAAGAAAGCTGCAGGACCTGGCGCGAGACTGCCTGGAACTGAGTCGGGCCGGCCTCGAAAGGCAAAGCTGCAAATGGGCCCGCGGCCTCAACGAGGCAATCTTTCTGGACGGCCTGGAACAGATCATCACCTCTGGAGAAACCCTTGCAGAACAGCTTCTGAAGCAATGGCATGGCAGCCGGCAAGAAAAGCTGGCCGCACTAGTCCGCCATTGCGGCTTTCCGGGCGCTCTCAAACCTTTTGAAGCCGTCCCCTGTGCTTATGCACAGTTCAGGGGCGTGCTATAAGTTGCAAACTTTTACGGCTTGCCACGTGGATTCCTTGACCGGCTCCAGGTAGACTCAAAACCATCAAAGGCCTGTTGTGGCAGGCGGGCCGACGATCTCCTGACTACTGACTACTAACTTCTTCCCCTCCCTGAGCAAAACCGGTCCCCTGGGCCGGTTTTGTTTTTTTTGTGCTGTTTTTTTGCAACTATTCAGCAACTTCCGCCTTTTGCACACTAGCTGCGTTGCGGTGCTGCTCCCCTCCGATAAAACCGTGGGTTTCCTATTGCAATTAAGATTTTCCTTTGCGTCTTTCCTTTCATCTTTGCAACTTTGCGTTAACAGCTTTTGTTCATGATCGTCAATTGTGTTAAGACTACGATCCACAAAGGTTTTAATCCAAATAAACCCTTGTCACGCCCCGGCCCGGTCAGTATAGTAGGGCGCAATCGAATCCCCCCCAAGGAGCACAGCAATGTCAGAGACTCTCGATCTGAGCCAGGCCCGTGCGGCCGTCGATACTATCCGTTTATTATCCGCCGACATGGTGGAGCAGGCCAATTCAGGTCATCCGGGCACCCCCATGGAAGCCGCCCCGATCGCCTACCTGCTCTATAAAAGGCACATGCGCTACAACCCGGCCAACCCCGACTGGCCAGGCCGGGACCGCTTCATCCTTTCCTGCGGCCACGCTTCGGCCCTGCTCTACAGCATGCTGCACTTGAGCGGCTACGACCTGTCCCTGGATGATCTCAAGAATTTCCGCCAGCTCGGCAGTCCGACCGCCGGACACCCCGAATTCGGGCATGCTCCCGGCATCGAAACCACCACCGGACCACTCGGCCAGGGGATTTCAGTTGGAGTCGGCATGGCGATGGGCGGCCGCTTCCTGCAGGAGCGGGTCAGCTCTGACCTGTTCGATTACACCATCTACGGCCTCTGTTCCGACGGCGACCTGATGGAGGGCGTTGCCTCCGAGGCCGCTTCACTGGCCGGCCACCTGCAACTCGGCAACCTGGTCTATCTCTACCTCGACAACAAGATCACCATTGAGGGCGATACCCAACTGGCTTTTACGGAAGAAGTTGCCACCCGCTTTTTGAGCTACGGTTGGCAGGTCCTGCATGTCGAAGGAGAGAACCTTGCCGATCTCGACGCCGCCATCGAGCGCGCCAAGCAGTCGTCCAAGCCCTCTCTGATCCTGGCCCGCTCCCACATCGGTTTCGGCGCACCTAACAAGCAGGATACCGCCGGAGCGCACGGCGCCCCCCTGGGTGCAGAAGAACTCAAGCTGACCCGTCAGGCTTTCGGCCGCGACCCGGAAACCAGCTTCGTGATTCCTGCAGAGGTTGCCTCTCACATGGGCGAGGCCGTTGCCCGCGGTGCTGAACTTGAGCAGACCTGGCAAACTGAGTTCGAACAGCAGATCAAATCAAATCAGGACCTGACCGAATGGCAGATGCTTGCCGACGGCAAGCTGCCGACCGGATGGGACGAACTACCCACCTTTGCTGCCGGTGAGAAGCTCGCAACGCGCCAGGCCAGCGGCAAGACCCTGAATGTGCTGGCCAACAAGATTCCGTCTCTGCTGGGCGGCTCGGCCGATCTGGGGCCCTCCAACAACACCACCCTGGCCGACGAAACCTCGTTCACTCCGCTCAAGCCTGGACGCAACATCCATTTCGGTGTTCGCGAACACGGCATGGGCGCCGTCATGAACGGCCTCGTCCACACTCCGGGCCTGATCCCGTTTGGCGGAACCTTTTTGATCTTCGCCGACTACATGCGCCCCCCGATGCGCCTGGCAGCCATGATGGGACTCGGCGTGATTTACATTTTCACTCACGACTCCATCGGTCTCGGCGAAGACGGCCCGACCCACCAACCGATCGAGCAGATCGCCAACCTGCGTGCCGTACCCAACCTGACCGTGATCCGTCCCTGTGATGCGAACGAGACCGTTGAGGCCTGGAAGGCTGCGATCGAAAACCGTCAGGGGCCGACCGCCTTGATCCTGTCCCGCCAGGGGCTGCCGACCCTGGATCGTGAGCAGTTTGCCGCTGCCGAAGAGCTCCAGAAGGGGGGCTACATCCTCGCTCCGGAGCAGGGTGAGTTGCAGGCGATTATCATCGCCAGCGGCTCGGAGATCCCTCTTGCCCTCGAGGCCAAGACAAGCCTTGAGCAGAATGGAACCGGCGTGCGCGTTGTCTCCCTGCCCTGCTGGGAACTGTTCGAGAAACAGGACCAGGCCTACCGTGATCAGGTACTGCCGCCCGCTTGCACCTGCCGGGTTGCTGTCGAAGCCGGTTCGACCTTTGGCTGGGAACGCTACGTTGGCCTCGCCGGGAAAATAATCGGCATGCAGGGCTTCGGCGCCAGCGGCCCTGGCGGCGCGCTCATGGAGCACTTCGGGTTTACTGTTGACAATGTGGTCAAGACGGTCGAAGGACTTCTTTAGAGGCGCGAGGTGAGAAGTGA
>DAOVNV010000248.1 GCA_030630015.1 Desulfuromonadales bacterium
GATTATTTCCGCCAGGTCCAGTCGCGCATCAAAGCCTTTGTCGAGACCGGCCGGCTGGGGCCTTTCCAGAATGCCTACTGGGGGCATTCTGCCTACAAGCTTGAGCCCGCAGTCAACCTGATCGGTTTGGCCCACTATCTGGAGGCGCTGGAGGCACAGAAGGACATGATCAAGGTGCACGCCATCCTTGGTTCCAAGAATCCGCACCCTCAGACCTTCCTGGTCGGTGGCATGTCGATCCCGGTCGACCCCGACAGTCAGAACGCCATTAACGCCGACAAGATCGCGCATCTGCGTAAATTGCTGCGCAACGCGCAAACTTTTGTTGAACAAGTCTATATCCCTGACCTGCTGGCGGTGGCATCGTCCTATCTCGATTGGGCGGGGATCGGCGGCGGGGTCGGCAACTACCTGGCCTGCGGTGATTTCCCGATGGACAACAGCCCCGGCACCGGCAGTCTGCTCTTCCCGCGCGGCATCATCATGGGCAAGGACCTGGCCAATGTCATGGAGATGGATGAGAAGAAGATCGCCGAGTATGTCACCCACTCCTGGTATACCTATTCCAAGGGGGACGACAAGGGGCTGCACCCCTATGAGGGCGAGACCAACGACAACTACTCCGGGCCCAAGCCACCCTACGATTTCCTCGACACCGATGCCAAGTACTCCTGGGTCAAGTCGCCGCGCTACCTGGATCAGCCGATGGAAGTCGGACCGCTGGCGCGTGTGCTGGTGGCTTATGCTTCCGGGGTGCCGGAAGTCAAGGCCGCAGTGGACTACGTTCTCAAGACATTAAACGCTCCCGCAACTGCGCTCTTCTCGACCCTTGGGAGGACGGCGGCTCGTGGAATCGACGCCTTGATACTGGCTCAGAAGAATGAACTCTGGCTCGATCAACTGGCTGATAATATGGGGCGCGGCATCCTCGAAGTTCACAACCCGGAGAAATGGGATCCGGCCACCTGGCCCAAGGAGGCTCGCGGGTTCGGCTACCATGAAGCCCCGCGTGGTGCGCTTGGTCACTGGGTGCGCATCGAAAATCAGAAAATTGCCAACTACCAGGCCGTGGTGCCCACGACCTGGAACGCAGGCCCGCGTGATACGCATGGCCAGATGGGGCCCTACGAGGCCAGCCTGATCGGTACGCCGATTGCGGACCCGGAGAAGCCGCTGGAAATTCTACGCACCATCCATTCCTTCGATCCCTGCCTGGCCTGCGCCGTGCACGTGCTGAACGGCAAGGGCACGGAGATCGTCAAGGTCAAGGCCCTCTAAAGGAAGGAGGAGCACATCATGCTGGAAATCCATTATGTCTGGCAATGGCCGGTCCGCATTGCACACTGGATCAACGCACTGTGCATTCTGACGCTCTCCATCACCGGCATCTATATCGGAGATCCCTTTTCGATTGCTGCAGGTTCAACCGGCTACCTGATGGGCTGGATGCGCCTGGTTCACTTCGTCGCAGCCTATCTGCTCCTGATGTCGGTGATCACCCGGATCATCTGGATGTTCATCGGCAACCAGCATGCCTCCTGGAGGGCGTTCATCCCCTGGATTACACCGAAAGGGCGCGATAATTTCTTCAGGATGCTTCGCTACTACACCTTCACCGGCAATAATATCTCCCACGAATCAGGCCACAACCCGGTTGCGGCCACGGCCTATCTGGGCATCTATTTTCTGCTCATCATCCAGATCGTCTCCGGCTTCGCCCTGTATGGCCAATTCTCTCCCGGCGGTTTCTGGGACAGTGCCTTCGGCTGGCTGCTGCCGATCGTGGGTAACCAGTACCTGCGGCTTGGACACCATGCCGTCATGTGGCTGCTGATCGGTTTCTTTATCAACCACATCTACAGCGCCTGGCTGATGGATATCAAGCAGAAGAACGGCACCATGAGCGGCATTTTCAGTGGTTACCGCTACATTGATCCGGAGGACCTTTAATGTCGATACTGGTCCTCGGGCTGGGCAATACAATCATGAGCGACGACGGTTTTGGGGTGAAAGTGGTCACAACGCTTTCATCCCGTTATCGTTTCCCGGACAAGGTGAAGCTGCTCGACGGGGCCACGCTTGGCCTTGATCTATTACCGCACCTTGAGGGAGTTGATCGCCTCCTGATTGTTGATGCTCTGGAGATGCAGGCCGAGCCGGGGCAGGTTTTTCGGCTCGAAGACGAAGAGGTCCCCAGGGCCTTTGCCCATAAGCTGTCAGTGCACCAGATGGGCATTCAGGACCTGCTGGCTGTTGCCGAACTGCAGGGTCATCTGCCAGGAAAGCTGGTGGTCTGGGGCGTTCAGCCGCAGAATATCCAGATGGGTACGGAGTTGTCGGAGCCGGTTGCCGCTGCTTTGTCAGAAGTCCTGGCTGGGGTGATCGGTGAATTGCAACGCTGGAATATTCAGTTCGAAGCTGCCTGAAAATTATTAACCATTTTTAGGGAAATTACCCCTTTTTTATTCGGACTAAATCTGTTAAGGTGCGCCGGGAGAAAATATAGAAAGGTGTTTTATCTGTTGACAACAGGTGTGTGTGCAGGGCCTTCCGTCGCTATGACAGGTGCTGTTGCTGACAGAGAGACTCTTCGGAAAGTACCGGCGTCGCAGCAGTTGCGCCTGACACGTTACATGTCACCAGATACAAGGGGAAATTTCAGCTAGGGCTTGTTGCCGGACTTTTGTCCGCCAACAGGCCTGTTCTTTTTGAATACCGGAGGCAGCAAGTCTTCCGGAAGGCATAGGGAGTAACTTCATGAACGACACGAAACAAGCAACCACCAGATGCACATTGTCAGCACAGGACCTGGGATTGACAAGCCTCGGCAATGTTTACCAGAACCTCGGCTACGATGAATTGTTCGAACACGAAGTGCGCAACCAGGAGGGCCAGATCTCCGAAAACGGCACCATGATGGTCGATACCGGCAAATTCACCGGTCGTTCCCCGAAGGACAAATATTTCGTTCACGAAAAGCCTTCGTTTGAAAATATCGCCTGGGGCAAGATCAACCAGTCGGTTGCTCCGGAAGTGTTCGACGAGCTTTACGTCAAGGTTACCGATTACCTGGCCGACAAGGACCTCTA
>DAOVNV010000078.1 GCA_030630015.1 Desulfuromonadales bacterium
CCAAATTCCTGTTCGAGTTCATGAATCCTTGGGAAGCAGCTTTGCAGGCTCATATTCTCGGGGGTCGCCGCAACATTAAAAAAAACCATCGGGCCGATCAATTTGTCGAGGGCCTCGGCGCCAAGCCGTCGCCGAGCGAAATCGGCCAGGGTCTCGTCCACGCCATCCGTACGCTTCGGTACAACCATTTCGCCCGCGAGGCGCAGTTTGCCCGGCCAACTGATCAGCTTCGACTTGAGAAACATCGGTCCGTTTTCAGGCAGCTGATGCAACATGCCTTCGCTGTAAATGAAACGCTTGCGAGCATTGTCGTTGGAGCGTTCCAGACTCTCGCGGATACCGAGATGATCACAGAGATCAAGGGTCATTGGCTTGCTGTCGAGGAAACCGTTCGGCCCCCATTCACACAGGTAGCCCTCCTCCTTGATGCTCCAGATCTTGCCGCCGGTGCGATCGTCGCGCTCAAAAACTTCGACATCGACTTCCAGACCGGCTTCCACGGCCAGCCGTTCGATCGCATAAGCAGTGGCCAAACCGGAGATCCCGGCACCGATGATTGCTATGTGGGTCATGATTTCCTCCGGAAATCAGGGACGCGGGACCCGCCGTCGCCAAAGGCTATGGCGAGGCAAGCGTGGGACGCGAGACGAGTTAAATCGAAACCCTCGTTTCGCTCTCCTAACCCTTAGTCCTGGTTATTGTAAGTGGAACTCCTTTGAACTGACCATAGAACAGACAAACACACTGCGTGACAAAATAGAAAAAACATTTCCGCGCTTGCCACGCCATAGCCGCAGGCGACGGCGGGTTCCGGGCTCAATGGGACATTGAGCCCAGATAACCCATATCTGGCGCATCGAGCTGCGCGGCGACATTTTTCAGCCCGGCCGCCAGGTCCGGGTACTGCAAGACAACGCCCAGTTGCTCGATCATCTTGCGGTTATCCATGCGCCGGGCCTCGGAAAGATAGGACAGCATCATCGGGTTCATCACCTTGCGGGCCTCGTCCATGTCGACCGGTTGCGGCCGCGGCAGGCCAAGCAGGTCAGCAATCGCATTAAAGTACTGGGTCATGGTGCCAGGCTGGCCGTCGCTGACATTAAAAATTTCGCCGTCCCCGGCCCATTCGGCAGCCGCCAGGCAAACCGCAGCCAGATCATCGGCGTGAATACGATTAGTCGGCGGCGAGTCGGCTTCTGCCAGCACCGGATGCCCCTGTTTGATCCGGGCAATCGGCAAGCGCCCCGGACCATAAATCCCTGTGACGCGCAGAATCACAATCGGCACACCAAGGTTGTGGCCCCATTCGATCAGACGGTTTTCCGCATCAACCCGCCTTTTGGCGCGACTGGTCTGTGGATTGACCGGAGTTTGTTCATCAATCAAGGCCCCGCCACAGTCCCCGTAGACACCGCTGGTACTGACATAGATGACCTTGGCAGGGGCCTGTTCTTTCCCAAGTGCCTTGCAGAAGTTGCGCATGCGGGGATCGATCGCCCCGCCGCCCGGCGGCGGGGCCAGGTAGAAAACCAGCTTGCCTGCAATGGGTAGATCGGCCAGTGAAGCCGCCCTGTCCAGGTCAGCTTGAACAGGCGTGATGCCGTGCCCAGCCAGCCGCTCTGCACTGCTCTTCGCACGGGCAACCGCAGACACCTGTCCGCCACTTTCCTGCACAAGCTGCGCCACCCGCACCCCTATATCGCCACAGCCGACGATCAGGACATCATTTTTCGGTTTTTTTACATCGCTCATCACTGTTTTCAAACCGATTAAAATTCTCTCAACTTGCTGACTTCCCTACTCTGCTGAATACTCTGTAGGAGCGCCCTCCAGGTCGCGAAGATTTTGTCATTTTTGTTCGCGGTCTGAAGACCGCTCCTACCATGCCGGTGGCAGGTCCCTTTCAGCACTGGTCCAGGGATTTTCCGACAATTTCCCCGACATCCCTCGACAGGCCGTCACGCAAGCGGATCCGTTCCAGCTGCTCCCGCATGAGCTGCTGCCGCTCCTCATCATAACGACGCCAACGGATCAGGGTCCCAACCAGGCGGGCCGCCACTTGGGGGTTGAAGGCATCGAGCGCGATGACCTGGTCAGCCACGAAACGGTAGCCGGCACCGGAAGCAACGTGGAAACAGGCCGGGTTGGCATGCGCAAAGGCGCTGACCAGGGCACGCATGCGATTCGGATTTTTCAGGCTGAACGTCGGATGTTCCATCAAGTGCGAAACATGATCAAGCGTTTCATCGCCAGGAGCTGTCGCCTGCAGGGTAAACCACTTGTCGACCACCAGAGGGTCGTCCTGGTACTGGTGATAGAAAGCCACCAGGGACTCCTCCCATCGAGGAAGTTTACCATGGACCAGGCAGGTCAGGGCTGTCAAACAGTCGGTCATATTGTCGGCGTCTGTGAATTGGCGAAAACAATCGTCGACAATCTTCTCTGACCGCAACAGGGACAGATACGCCATACAGAGGTTTTTCAGGCTGCGGCGACCGATCGCCCCAGGTGAAATATCGAAGAGACCTGGATCCCGCATCAGTTGCATGACGGCATCCAGTTCAGGCTCCAGGACAGTCGCGAGGTTGTAACGCAGACTTTCGCGCGCCGCATGAATAGCTCCGGGGTCAGCAACAGGCATTGCCTCCGCTAGTTCAATCTCGCTCGGCAGCGTCAGAGCCAGACTCAGCAGGGCCGGATCGGCGTTGCGATCCGAGAGAGCTTTGCGGAATGCGTTCAGAAAAAGACCCGGAATCTCCGGCTCCCGACCAGCCTGAATGTCATCAACCAGGCTCAGCAGCAGCTTCCTGGCCAAGCGCTGACCGGCCTCCCAGCGATTGAAAGCATCACTGTCGTGAGCAAACAGGAAAGCCAGGTCGGCATCGCTATAATCGAAGCGAAGCTGCACCGGCGCGGAAAAGTCACGCAGCAGCGACGGGACCGGAGGCTGGGCAACCCCCTCGATCAGGAATTCCTGTTCCCAATCCTTGACCGGCAACACCAGGGTTTCTCTCGATGGGCCATCTTCTCTGGCCAGAAGAAGTGGCAAATCAGCCCCGTCCGGCCCAAGTAATCCGACAGCCAGGGGGATCAGGAAAGGTTGTTTGCCGGCCTGTCCGGGAGTATCCGGGCCCTCCTGCCGGACCTTCAGCCGATAGGTCTGTGCGGCCGCATCGTACTCCCCGCTCACTTCAAGCAGAGGGGTGCCGGACTGGCTGTACCAACGTCCGAACTGCGCCAGGTCAATACCGCCGGCCTCGGCCATCGTTTCAAGAAAATCATCGGTGGTCACCGCCTGGCCGTCGAACCGCTCCAGGTAAAGTTTGACGCCCTTGATGAATGCGTCACGCCCGAGTAGCGTCTGGTACATGCGGATCACTTCCGCACCCTTGTTGTAAACGGTCGCCGTATAGAAATTGTTGATTTCAACGTAACTGTCGGGACGCACCGGGTGCGCCATCGGGCCGGCGTCTTCGGGGAACTGGGCATTGCGCAGCATGCGCACTTCGTTGATCCGCTTGACCGGCCGCGAACCCATATCACTGGAAAACTCCTGGTCGCGGAATACGGTCAGACCTTCCTTGAGGCTCAGTTGAAACCAGTCACGGCAGGTTACGCGGTTGCCGGTCCAGTTGTGGAAATACTCATGGCCAATCACGCCTTCAATCGCCTGAAAATCCGCATCGGTAGCCGTGTCAGGCTTAGCAAGGACATACTTGGAATTGAAAACATTCAGGCCCTTATTCTCCATCGCCCCCATGTTAAAATCGTCCACGGCAACGATCTTGTACTCGTCCAGATCGTATTCGAGACCAAAAGTTTTTTCATCCCAAGTCATCGATTTCTTGAGCGACTGCATGGCATGTTCACACTTGGAGCGATTGCGCTCTTCGACAAAAATCTGCAGGGCGACTTTGCGTCCCGAGCAGGTCGTAAAGGTGTCTTCGATGGCGACCAGGTCCCCGGCGACCATGGCAAACAGGTAGCTCGGCTTCGGGAAGGGATCGACGAAGGTGGCATAGTGTCTGCCATCCTCCAACTCACCTGACGCAACGCAGTTGCCATTGGACAACAACACCTGGCAGGAGGTCCTGTCCGCACTCAGAGTGACGGTAAAGCGGGCCATAACATCCGGCCGGTCCGGGTAGAAGGTGATCTTCCGAAAGCCCTGGGCCTCGCATTGGGTGCAGAAGATGCCGCTGGACCGATAGAGCCCCTCCAGTGCCTCGTTGCCCTCGGGATCGATCAGGACCGTCGTTGCCAGGCTGAATTCCTCCGGGACCCGGTCGATTGTCAGGCCTTCCTTGTCCTGATTGAAGTCCGCAGGGTCGAGTGGCTTACCGTCCAGCACAACCTCGACGAGTTCCAGTTGCCGACCGTCAAGGCGCAGAGAGTCATCATCCCCAACGCAAGCAGGGTTGCTGCGCATCTGCAGAACAGCATGCACTTTGGTCCTGGTCGGGTGCAGGTCGATACGTAGTTCAAGTTGATCCACCAGGTGGGTGGGGGGACTATAATCTTTCAGGTAATGGGTGGTCAGTTTCTGAGACATGTTATTTTCCGGAAGTCGCTTAAAAGTGAATAGGGCAAAGATTTCTCGTCAAGATACCGCAAACTGCCAATGATCGTAAAGAACGACATGAGCAAGGTGGGGTTGTTTTGATGCCGGGGGGAGAGGGGCATAACATTCCCTCCTTCATAAAAAACAACACATAACAGAACAGGCATCAGTTTATGAAAAACTGCGCCTGTTGGCAAGCAAGTGATCATCAATGATCAACATTAAAATAGGTATTATGTCCCCCGACTCACTGTGATTTTTCAGAGGACCGAGGGGACTGACCTTAGGTCTGTCCCCAGATTTTCTGGATGGAAAGCTTTCAAAAAGTATGGATAGCAGTTGATTTGAAAAAGAGAAAAATTTCTTTGCCCTCCTGAAGTTCCATTTCAACCAACGCCCCCTTTGTGACCAGAGCACAGAAACTGGTTTTATTTACCTCAATATGAATTTCGTAATAAAAACCCTGGGAAATTATCCGTACAATCTGCCCACTAAAACTGTTGCGCATACTTGATTGCAGCTGTTCTGCGCTGAGCACAATATCTTCCGGGCGTATAGCAATGAACCGGTGCCCGTCTCTGTAACTATGCCCGAGTTGAATTTGTAGTCCTTCAATCGTCGCTGTTTCGTTTTTCAGAGTAACGGCAAAAAGATTTTTCATCCCGACAAAGTTTGACACCATCGTTGATACCGGCCGCTGAAAAATATCCTCCATACTGCCAGTCTGTTCGATCCTTCCGTCATTCATGACGGCACCCCGTCCACCCAGAGCCAGAGCTTCGGAAAAATCGTGAGTCACCATAAGAATCGTTGCAGTCGTATTCTGCTGAAGTTGTTTGAGCAGCAAGCGAAATTCTTCGCGCAAGCGTGGATCAAGGGCAGAGAGAGGTTCATCCAGCAATAAAATCTTCGGATTGACCACCAGAGCGCGGGCCATGGCGACGCGCTGTTGTTCACCACCACTCAAGGTTTCAGGGTAGCGTCTTTCAAGACCCTCCAGATTAAGCAGCGTCAGTAATTCTCGCAGGTGGTTTTCTCCTGCAGCTTTATTTTCTTTGCTGAAATGCAAACCATAGCGAATATTTTCGACAACTGTCAGATGCGGGAACAGAGCATAGTCTTGATAAACAATGCTGATTCCACGTTTTTCGGGTGGCAGGTGGGTTATCTCCTCAGCACCAATTTTTATGCGGCCAGTTTTGGGTTGAATCAACCCGGCAATAGTCTCCAACAGGATGGTTTTGCCTGAACCACTTGGCCCCATGATGATGAAGAATTCATTTTCTTCAACTTCAAAAGTAATATCCCGCAGGTGAAATTCACCGAGATCGATATGGAGATTTTCAACGGAGATCATGCTGGTTTTTCTGTTTTGTAGTTAGGGTGCGCAGCAGCAGAAACAGCAGCAGACAAATGCCGATCAGCCAGACTGCAACCGGCTGAGAATATTTCAACCCATAGGTTTCAAAGCGCTCATAGATCATCACCGGAGCAATCATCGGGTGGTAAGCGACAATGACAACCGCACCGAATTCACTGATTGCCCGGGCGCTGGCCATGATAATCCCGGCCAACATACTGCGCCAGGCCAGGGGAAAGGTAATCCGGAAAAAAGTACTGGTCATGGAAGCACCAAGGCTGCGCGAAACATTTTCCAGCCGGGGTGAAACAGCATCAAACCCTTCTTTGGCGGCTTTGATATAAAAGGGGATGGCAACAAATGTCATCACCGTGATAATTCCGGTGACACTCCCCATGATCCGGATTCCCCATTCGGACAGAATTTGTCCGAACCAGTGATTGCGACCCGCCACACTGAGGATGGCAATGCCGACAACCGGATGGGGAATAATGATTGGCAGGTCGATAATCCCCTCGACCAATCGCTTTCCGTGAAATTCATGGCGAGCCAGCAGGTAAGCAAGGGGAGTTCCTAAAATAAAGGAGATCAAGGCCGCCACTCCGGCAGCCGTAAGACTCAACTCAATGGAATTCAGGACGTCTTTATCAAGGATGGTCTCTTTCAACATCTCCAGCGATGGAGCGGTTAACAGCTGGACCAGGGGAAGGGCGATAAAAGCCATCACCGTGACGGCGCAGGCAATGGTTCCCCAGAAAAAGAAATCTTTTCGCAACATCTGCTTAGTCCCGAACGGTGACCAAGGATTGAAGTTCCACCGGCAAGGTTGACTGCATTTCGGTTGAAGAAACGCGCGCTGGATTGAATGGCGGCTGTCCTAACTCTTTCAGGATTTTTAACCCTCCCGCTTGATCAAGCATAAAGGCCAGAAAAGTGATAGCCGCTTCACGATTCGGTGCATCTTTGAGCAGGGTCACGCCGTAAGTAATCGACTTTCCCTGCATGGTCATTTTTGTCCCAGGAGTTTTTCCACTAACCTCGACAGTGGCTGCGGCGTATTGCTGATCAAATTGATAATTTCCGAGGTTAATTTCCTCCGGTAGTTCAATATATTTCAGACCGTGTTGCACCGCAACCGAACGGTATTCCCAGGCATAGTCCATATTGCCGGTCTGGAGCAGGGAGACCAACTCTACCGCTTTGGGTCGCACATTCTCCTTGGGTCGATTCTCAATAGCTTTTTTATAGAGGCCCGGTTTTTGATAATAGCTTTCTGCCAGTTGCAGTACCATCAGCGCCCGGTAGCCACAGGGGTCGAGATCGGGTGCGGAGTGCCCCCAGATAACCTTCGGCTGCTGCAGGATATCCATCCAGTTAGCAGCGCTGATGGAATCGGCAAAACGACTTTGTGCGGTGTAGCAGAGGACCATCTGATTTGAAGCAAAGCGGATATTGTTATCGCTATAATCGGGTCGCAGCAATTTGTCGATCACCTTATAATCAGCCGATGCCATGATATCGCAGGGCTTGCCCAGATCGCTGACTTTACGGGCCGCTTTCTGACTACCCGATGATTCACGCTGGACATCGACTTTGGGATATTGTGCTTCGAAGGCTTTTTCCATTGCCACCATTGGAACAGAAAGACTGCCGGCATGAAAAATTGTCAGAACACCCTGGGGTTCGGCCAGGGCTAATGTCGTGCAGAACAAGAGTCCTAAAACGGTGCAAATGGTGACCAATCGGTGTAACATTTTCATCCCTTTTCTTCTCCTTAAAATTCCAGTCCAACTTACTGTGATCATTCAACACCAACGATGACACTGGTCGACTTGATAACAGCCCAGACCTCGTCACCTTCTTGTAGGGCAAGATTTTTTACACTGCTGTTGGTGATCGTTGCAGTGATGGTTTCTCCTGCCCCGATATCCAGAACAACTTCTCCAAGAACCGCACTTTCAGTAATTCCGGTGATGCGTCCACGGATCAGGTTCTTTGCACTGATCGACAAGGTTCCCGGTTCGTTGGCAATCATCACTGAGGATGCTTTGACCAGGGCATAGGCGGGAATACCAACCTCCAGTGCCAGAGCGGCAACACTGTCGTTGCCAATCACTGCGGTGATGCGGTTTCCCGATTTCAGCTGCAGAACAACCTGAGCAACCGATATGTCGTGGGTGATTTCACAAACGGTTCCGGAAAAAACATTTTTGGCACTGATCCGCATGGCGATCCTCTGTAGTAACGGCAAGTAGGTATCGAAATTGCCCAGAGTTTTTTCCAGGCGGGCGAGGGTGTTCAAGTGCTCCTGCTCAATAATTCTGAACAGCTTAATAACCTTTTTCCCCTCTTCGGTCAGCCGGGTTCCACCACCGCCGGAACCACCCGTGGCGGCAACAGTCAACGGTCGTTCAGCGAGGTTGTTCATGACGTTCAGAGCATCCCATGCCGTCTTGTAGCTCATCCCCGCCGCCTTGGCTGCGGTGGAGAGGGAAGCGTGAATACCGATCTGTTCAAGCAGGGCAATACGATTACCACCCAGGAAGTTCTGGGCATTTTTCTGCATCCATAGCGGGGCTTTGACGGCAACCTTCTGTTTCTTCATATCTTTTGCCAGTATGTTTTTATTGATAATCAGAATGCTAACACTTCGTTATATAGTTAAATATATAACGAAAGTCAATAAATGAATAGCTTTTCTTTTGCTCAAATTTGATTAAACTCGCCTGGAGCCTGTAAAAGTTGGAATCCCTGCAGATGTAAAGCTAGCTCACGGTAAGAAACTTCTTGACGATCAGGTCACAGAGCCCGACAGAATCGTTGATATCATAAACGGGTACATCCACCGTCAGAGGCCTGTCAGAAGCAACAGCAATCAGGGTAGGATCATGCTCTTCATCGCGGCAGAGCAGTTTGTCACTACACTCACGCCGGTGGACTTCAATCTTCGGCATGCTACTGCGCTTGAATCCTTCGGTAAGGAGAATATCGAGATCACCGCAATAGGTGGCAATGGTCTCCGCCAACGGTGGTTCAAGTGAGTGAAGTGATAGGAAATTGCTTTCGGAAGGTTGGCGCCGACGGCGCCATAAATCGTCCCTCCCGCCGATCACACGGCCCCAAATAAGCCGTTTCTAAATTATAAACGAACTTAGGAGGGTTACCAGTCAGGCTGATTTCCTACAATAACCTGGCTTAAGTTTGAATTGGGGATATTTTGAGCCAACAGAATCATGCCTGGGCAAGAATGACCCGCAGGTCCATGACATTGGTATTGGTGGGCCCGGTTTTGTAGAGATCTCCGAGTTGCTCGAAGCAATGGTAGGAATCATTATCAGCGAGATACTTCTGCAAATCGAGCTCAAACCTCGCCGCCCTCTGCAAGGTAGTGGTGTCCGCAAAGGCCCCTGCCGCATCAGTCGGGCCATCGGTGCCGTCTGTCCCCGCGCTGAGCAGCACGATTTTGCCGGCATCGCCCATTTGCAGGGCCGCCGCAAGAGCAAATTCCTGATTGCGCCCACCCATTCCCTTGCCTCGAACAGTCACCGTCGTCTCGCCCCCGGACAGAATACAGGCCGGGGGTTTTACCGGGTGACCAGTCTTCAGTATTTCATGGGCTATGGCCATGTGCATGCCAGCTATCTCCGACGTTTCACCCTCAATCGTGGACGACAAAATCAGGGGATTATAACCGAGGGCGATCGCCGCTTCACGTGCCCGGCTCAGGGCATCGAAATTGCTGCCGACAATCACGTTGAATATCCGTTTGAAAACAGCATCACCCGGCTTGGGCGTTTCGGGAATTTCGCTCGCAGCTCCTGCCCGAAGATGGTTCAAGACGTTTTCGGGCAGTTTATCCGCAATGGCGTACTTGTCGATAATCCCGAGGCAGTCGGCAAAGGTCCGAGGGTCGGGAACGCAGGGGCCAGAGGCGATGGTATCCAGGTCGTC
>DAOVNV010000063.1 GCA_030630015.1 Desulfuromonadales bacterium
CCATTGCCCCAGCTGTTGTATGGTTGCGGATGGTCGGAGTGAAGCCAGCCAATAAATGTCCCCCCGTAGCCTGCTCTCGGATAGCGTTGACCAATCTCGCGAACCGATTGCTCGTACGGGCGGCCTGTAAGGATCGCATCAGCCACCGCAATGGTCAGCACGGTGTCGTCTGTGAATCTGCACCGGGGATGGAATAGTGGGAAATCTTTGGTCTTGATCTGGTTCTGCTCGTAGACTGATCCAATGATGTCTCCGGCAATGGCTCCTATCATGTGTTGACCTCGTTATGTCGAATGGACCGGGGTTGAGCGGCGAACAAACGCAAAACCTGTTTTGCCATTATCCGATGATCAGCAGAGCCACATAAAAAATGCTGTGAGCGTCTGAATGGTGATTATGGTGTATTCCTCCCCGCATTTATGA
This sequence comes from Desulfuromonadales bacterium, assembly GCA_030630015.1. GTDB lineage: Bacteria > Desulfobacterota > Desulfuromonadia > Desulfuromonadales > BM103 > JAQYVZ01. The sequence goes on from DAOVNV010000063.1 coordinate 424, forward strand.
AAAGGGGCTGGTCAATTTCTTTATACTTCTCATTGTACCAAGAGTGAGCCAAAAGAACGGTCAGAAATGAAACAGGGGCCTGGCAAGAAAGCCAGACCCCTGTTTTTATTTGGTACCGAAGGCCGGAATCGAACCGGCACGGGCAAAGCCCATCGGTTTTTGAGACCGACGTGTCTACCAATTCCACCACTTCGGCAAGAGAAGATGGATTATAGAGATTTGCGGGGTGATGGTCAAGCGGGGAGCGCAATTTTGAAATGATTTCGATGTTTTTTGTAGGAGCGGTCTCCAGACCGCGAAGATGATGAGGGTTTAGAAACTGTTCGCGACCGGGAGGTCGCTCCTACACGGCCCCCAGGCTCCAGCCCCAGCTTCTAGTCCCCTGCCTTGATGGAAAGGGTTTTCTTGACAGATCTGAGGGAGTGCATCGACAGCAGGGTGTGCGCCACCAGGGTGCCGACAATCAGCAGGCCCGCCGCCAGGGTGGTCTGGCTCGGGCGTTCGCCGATTACCAGCCAGACCCAGAAGGGGCCGAGCGGGGTTTCCAGCATCAGGATCAGGCTGACTTCGGGAGCCGGCAGTTTGCGGGTGCCGAGGGTGATCAGGGCGAACGAGACCGGCAGGACAATCAGTCCGAGCAGCATGAGAAAGGGCCAGTCGGCAGGGGGCACAGCCAGTGGATCGACGCCGCCTAGCCAGACGAAGAAAGCCAACAGCAGTCCGGCGAGACCGACGGTGGGGATCATGTTGACGTTGCGGGCGTGGCGGACCATGACCAGGTAGGTGGCCCAGAGGCTGGCGGCGGTCACGGCACACAGGTCGCCGCGCAGACTGCCGCCGCCGAAACTTCCGGAAAACAGGATTGCAATGCCGACCAGGCCGATGGTGACAGCGATCCAGGTCTGGCGGTTGACTTTCTCCTTGAGAAAAATGCGGCTGAAGAGGGCGGAAAAGAGCGGTACGGTCGCCAGGATCACCAGCGTGTTGGCCGCTGTGGTCTGGCGCAGGGCGTTGACGAAAAAGCTGGTTGCTGCCGCCTGTACCACTGCGGCTGCCAAGCCGATCCATCCTATAGCCAGCATCCCCTTTAGAAAAGATGTACGCATCTGCAACAGGCAAAACAGGAAGATCGCACTGCCGCTGAGCAGGCCGCGCCAGAAGATCAGCGTCCAGGGGTCGACACTGATCAGGCGGACCAGCAGGGCGTCGGGGCTGAGGACCAGCACGGCGACCGTAGTGATCAGGATGCCGCGGATATGTTGTTGTCGGGCGTCAGGCATGTCTTTGGATGATTCGCGTGGACCTAAAGATCAGGGTTCGGGCTGTTGGGAACGCAGCGTGCTGACTTGGGGCAGGGGTTGCTTGTTGCCGGCGGTGTCGACATGCACGAAGGTGATGGTTGTCGAAAAGACTTCGGTTTCCTCGCTGGCGCCCGGGGCGTCGGCGAAGACTCCAACCGAGTAGCGGATCGAGGTTTTACCTTGCTCCAGCGGCAAGATCGTGAAGCGTAGAATCGATCCGTTGGCAACCGGCTGCAGGAAATTGATCTGGTCCATGCCGATGGTGACCAGTGGGCAGCCCGGGAAATCGCGCGAGGCGACCAGCCAGGCAAACTCGTCGACCCATTGCAGCAAGGCCCCGCCGAACAAAAACCCGTAATGGTTGAGGTGCTCCTGGCGCACGATGGTGTAGTTGTTCATAGGCTTATCCGGTTCCCGGCTAGTGGCGCAGGAGGTTAAACACCTGATTAAATAGAATACAGGAGACAGAATACAGAAGACAGAATAAGTTTGATAGGGGAATCTCTGTTTGCCGAGGCGGGAACAGAGCCGCTTGTCGCACCTTGACAAACCTCTTAAAACTGGGAAGATGGAATTGTAGTCAAGAACAGCCCTGCTGAAAGGAGATGCTCACATGTCGATCCTGCCATCCTACGCGCCCCCCGATTTCAATCAGCCGCACCTCGCCAGAGCCCCCGCCGTGAAGACCGAGCCCGCTCCCGCCAACGGCGTCGTGCCGAACAACTTCCATGGCACGTCCAACCACCCGGAATACGTGCATCTCGGCAATGGTGACTGGCTGCTCGCAGCGGAGAGTCGCATGGACGCGGTTCTGGTTCTGAAGGGGAAGACGGTCGAAGTGACCGAGGCGCGCCGGGTCTGCAAAGGTGACGCTGTAGTGGTCGGTCGGACCGAGAATGGAGAAGATGGGGTTTATGTGCATGTGACCGGGTTCGAACCCCCAGTGGAAACCGCCGTGGACAAGTTCTCCTTTCGGACCCGCGGGACCCGCGAAACACCTTTCTCACGCAGCTACGATGAGCTCTACCAGGTGCTGCGCCATGATCGCGATCACGGTCATATCGTCTGGGTGCTCGGCCCGGCCGTGGCCTTCGACAAGGACAGCCGCGACGCCATGCAGGGACTGATCGAAAACGGCTACTGCCACGGGCTGCTGGCCGGCAACGCCTTGGCCACCCACGATCTCGAGGCGGCCCTGTTCCGCACCGGGCTGGGTCAGGATATCTATTCCCAGCACCTCAAGCCCCTCGGGCACTACAATCATCTGGATATCATCAACGAAGTCCGCCTGCGTGGCTCGATCGCCAGAACCATTGAGGAACTCGACCTGAAAGACGGCATTATCTACGCTTGTGAGAAATACAAGGTGCCATACACTTTGGCCGGTTCGATCCGCGATGACGGGCCCCTGCCTGAAGTGGTGGCTGATGTCTACCAGGCCCAGGACGCCATGCGTGTACATGCTCGCAAGGCGACCACGGTGGTTGCCTTGGCAACGCAGCTGCATTCGATCGCTTTCGGCAACATGGTGCCGAGCTACCGGGTCATGGATGACGGCAGTGTGCGGCCGGTTTTCTTTTATATCGTGGATATGACCGAGTTCAGCGCAGACAAACTGGCCAACCGGGGTTCAGCCCAGGCCGTCGCAATCCTGACCAATGTCCAGGATTTCATAGTGAACCTGTGGAACAACCTGAGGCAGTAGGGCTAACGTTGGTTTTGTGAAGAGGCTTGCCAGGTTTTTCAGGAAGACATCCCAATCGCCAGCATACCGGTGGTCAGGATATAGATGCCGAAGCCGATCAGCAGGCTGCCGCTGACCAGGCGAACTGCCAGGGGATGGCTGTTGACCATGCGGATCTTCTGGCGGACTGATTGTGAGGCATAACCTGCCAGCAGCATGGGGATGGCAAAGCCGAGCGAGTAGAAGGCGAGCAGGATCAGTCCCGATGAAAGTTTGCCCTCAGTGGCCACTAGGGCGAGCACACCGGACAGCATCGGCCCCACGCAGGGGATCCAGACCAGCCCGAGCGTTAGTCCCAGGACCAGCCCCGACCAGCGGCCTTTACTGCTGGTCTGGACCCGGTTGAACAGGGTCAGTTTTTTGAACAGGTTGATGTCGAGCAGCATCAGCACGCCGAAGCCGATCACGAGGGCGCCGGCGACCTTCTCAAGGATGGGCATGGCTCCGGCAACCGCCCCGCCGAAAATCGAGGTGATCGCGCCCATGAGCATGAAACTGAAGCTCAATCCGGCGACGATCAGCAGGGGCCGGTACTTGTGGTCTTCTTCCGTTCCGGTGACGATAATCGGTACAACCGGCAGCACACAGGGTGAGGCGATGCTCGCAAACCCGGCGAATACGGCCATCATCAGGGAAGTTAATGACAGGTCGAGTGGAGTCATCAGATCAGCCTGCCGGGAGGGCCGTGAGCAGGCCGCGGATGTCGTCAGCCGATTTGACGCCGGGGGTCAGACGCTTGATCTCCTTGCCGGATGCGTCGGCGAGCAGGACAGTCGGTAATGCGCGGATGCCGTAGGCGTAGAAGATATTCATGTCTTCCGGGACGGTGGTCAGAACATAACGCATATTGACCTTGCCTTCGAGTTCTGCGGACATGCTTCTGAGAATCGAGTCCTGCATACGGCAGGGCCCGCCGTTGGGATCGATAAAAAACACCAGGAAAGGACTGGTCGCTTCGGCTGTTGCATGGGCAGGTGCAGAAACGGCCACTGCTCCCGTTTGGGATGACTGTGAGGATTGAGTCGTACCCTGGTCATTAGAACAGCCGAAGGACAGGAGCAAGAGCATGACAAGAAGGATGTTTTTCAACATGGGTGTCTCCTTTAAACCTGAATTATATTTAGTTTTCTGAATATATAGTTTTTCGTGGGTCTGTCAAGTTGTTTCGATCGTTCGGCGAACCTGCTGCAGCCCCTGTTGACCTTCTCCTGCGGCGATGGCATAGTCTTCTTGTGATTTAGCCGTCCTACAACTGTTTTACGAACGGGCTCTGATGAAAACAATTGCTTCCGAACTTGCCTATTTTCTGCGGGGTCGCGCCAGGAAGAACCTCAAGGTTCTGTTTTTATATTGCTCTTTCCTGATCGTGATGACCCTGATTTATGCTGTACTGTTTCGTGCCTTGATGTGGAACCTGGAGGGGCGGGAATTTTCTTTTATTGCCGGGGTCTACTGGACAATCACCGTCATGACCACTCTCGGTTTCGGTGATATCACCTTTCACAGCGACCTGGGCTATATTTTTGCGACGCTGGTCACTATCTCCGGCGTCGTCTTTCTGCTGATTATCCTTCCTTTCGGGATGATCAGTCTGTTTCTGGCGCCATGGATCGAGGATCGTCTGCGTTACCGTCCAACCTACGAACTCCCTGAAGGGACCGCCGGTCACGTCGTGATCTTCGGTATCGATGCCACTACTCGTGCCTTCATACGCAAACTCCAGGCCCGGGGCTTCCCTTTCGTTGTGGTGACGCCCGACCACGATGAAGCCATGAAACTTGAAGAGGATGAGGGCCTGCGCGTTGTTTGCGGTTCACCAACGGACGTCAAAGTGGTTGCTGCAGTGCGTTCGGCTTCGGCCCGTTATATTATCGCTAACCTGAGCGATTCTGAGAACGTCAATATCTGCCTGACGGTGCGCAGCTACTGCCAGACTCCGATTGCCACACTGGTCGAAGATTCTGAACATGCCAGTCTGTTGCATCTCTCTGGAGCCAACCAGGTCATCCCTCTGCACAAGCTTCTTGGTCGTTACCTGGCCGTCAGGTCAACCACCTGCGGTGCTCTGGCCCACGTTCTCGACTCCTTTGGTGATCTCAAGATTGCCGAAATCCCTGTGCATGGGACTCCCTTTTCCGGACAAACCCTGGAAGAAGCCAAGATCCGCCAACAGACTGGACTGGCGGTCATCGGTATCTGGGAACGCGGTACACTCACAATGCCCACAAGGGAAACGGTTCTCGAAGATACCGCTTTGATGGTTCTCGCAGGAACCCGCGAACAACTGAGGACTCTGGAGCATCTGGCGGGTGAAAAAGAGGAAGATCTGATTTTCATTCTGGGGCATGGCCGGATCGGTTGCGCGGCAGCCCACTTCCTGGAGCACAAACCGGTGCCCTTCATTCTGGTCGACCGGCAGGAAAATTCCTCATGTTCGGAACATGTCCCGATTTATGGCGATGCCACGATTCGGAACACCCTCATGAGTGCCGGTTTCAACCGTGCCAAGGGGGTGATTGTCACGACCAATAACGACAACACTAATGTGTTCCTGACGCTGGCCAGCCGGCACATGCAGCCGCACATCCGGATTGTCGCACGGGCTAATTCCGAGGAGAATGTCGACCAGCTCTATGCGGCCGGCGCCGATTTTGTTGTATCCAACGCATCGGTGGGTGCCGGCATCCTTCTCAACGTCCTGGAAGCCAAAGCCAGCGCATTCCTGACCGAGGGGATCAATGTCTTTCGCCGTTCTCTGCCGGAAACGCTGGCCGGGCAGACAATTGCCGATTCGCGCATCCGGCTCCGGACGGGGTGCTCCATTGTTGCTCTGGCTTCGGCCGGGGAGAGTGACCCCAAGGTCTCTCCACCGCCCGAAACCCGTCTTGAAGCAGGATCCAACCTGATCCTCATCGGGACCCCCGAACAGGAGGAAGCGTTCGATGCGGTTTTTGTGAATGACTAGCAGCCTGTCGGACTATCAATGAGCTGGCTGCTTGTGTCCGGAGCCTATCATAGCGAAGGATGCAAATTCGTCCGTTTGGCCCATATTTCAGCCCCTTTTCGACCAATAGCTACGGCTATTACTCTCAAATGAGCCAAAATCTGATCTCAAACGGCCAAATTTTCACTTCAACCCAGATAGTCCGACAGGCTGCTAGTGCTTGCCGCAGGACTTGCTCTCTATGGAGAGTAAGTATCCCCTGAACGGAGCAGATGTTTCCAGGAATTACGGCAGCTCGTCAAAGGACGCGTTGCCGTCGAGTGAAGTCGTCGCTCCCCGATATCCGAAAGAGATGGCCCTGGTGCCGGGCGGCAACGGCAGTATCTTCATGAATTCAACCCGCGTTTGACTCCAATGCTTCGGCAAACAGCGCGTAGCTGTTTCCGGTAGGTGGGGTGCCGCGTTTGTCAAGAGAGACATCAACCTTGTCCGGAGACGGGTGTCCCTTGCGGTTGCGGCCGATCAGGGCCTGTACGCAAGACCAGTTCAGACCGCCTGCTTCAGCGACGCCGGTCAGTTCTTCCAGTGCGGTGCGGTTGTCGTAGTTGGTCTCCCGGTAAGGCCTCGACGAGATGAGCGCGTCATAGACATCGCAGGCAGCCACCATCTCCACGATCGGATCAAGATTGCTAATCCCTCTCGGATAGCCGGAGCCGTTGCGCCGTTCGTGGTGGTTGAGTGCGACCAGCGCCGCTGGATGCTGGTGATCCCCCAGGTAGTAACTGAGCATCACGTAGCCGGCAAGTGTGTGGAATTCCAGCAGGTTGCGCTCCTGCCTGGTCAGGGGCGTCTTTTTGTGCAGGATGTCTGTCGGAATGAACAGCTTGCCAAGATCATGGGTTGGGCCGACCAGCAGGGCATTTTTTTCGATGGTGCCATCCGGCCAACTCTCCATCATCAGGAAGGAAGTCAGGGCGAAGACTGTCAAGGAATGGCGGTAAGTGTAGTAGTCATGCGCCCTGAAATTGTCCAGCGCATTCAAGAGGGGAGGGGGGATCGGAACCTTGCCGATCTGCTCAAGATGGTTGCAGATCCCATCTGCCCCCCCCCCGAAGATAAATTCGTAGGGGCCGTCTGTCATGAAGGATTCCAGATCAGTCTTGATGGTCGCGTGCTTCAACAGACAGCCTGGGTCCTGTCGCTTTTCTCTCCCCTTGGCCGCAACATCTGCAGCAGTTTTTTCGCTCAGGAAGACGTTGGCTGGTAGAAGCGTTTCTCCATCCAGAGTGGTCACCGGATAGGGAAGCATAACATTCAGCATGGGAAATCCTTTCGCAATAAACCTGGGCTCGGCGTTCAGACTGCAGCTGCCTGTTCGTCCTTCACAAGTGCTGCCTCACTGTCTGAGACAAGGCGGCACTCCTCGAGCATTGACTCCAGGTACCCCTCGATTCTTTCACCGTGAAGGGCGTTCCCCTGATGAAAAAGAACGCCAAACGCCCGGGAGATTTTTGCATCTATGTTAGTCCGGTTGTAGATCACCGAGCCAGTTAGGGAGATCAATTCACCCTCGAGAGGCAAACTCATGGAAATTCTAGTGCCGGTAGGAAGGTTTTTGTCATAGGCAACCAGTGCACCCCCTCGAGACAGGGTCAGCAGTTGGAGTTGTTGGGGCGCCTGCCTGTCAATGGAAATTTCAGAAATCATGTCTACTTTGCTGCGCAGGTTGATGCGTTTTTCAGAGAAGGGGGTAATGTGGTCATTCAAAGCAGCATGCAAGGCCTTCGGCTGGACCGGTTTAAGCAGGTAGGCTTGGCATCCTGCCTCATGGCAGGCCTGTTTTTCCGCCAAGTCATCCTGCTTGCTGATGACAATGGTCGGGATGGAGGAGTCCGGGAAACTGGCCGTCAGTTCCCTGACAATCTGATGTTTGGGTTCAGGGCCCGCCAGGTCGCCAACGATCAGGAAGTCTGTAAAGCCACGGGACAAGACAAATTTTGCGGATTCTGTCTGACTGACTCTCAGCGACTTGAAGCCCATGCGCTGCAGCAGCAGGGCCAGGTACATTGAAAAAGTCTGGCTTTCATCGACAATCAGGACACTAATACGATTTTTCATAAACCCTCACCTCAAAAAAGAAAACTACATCACAGGAATGCCAGGAAAGTGTCGGATTTTTCATGTCCTCCGTTATGACAGGCTCCGGACACAGGCAGGCGGTTCTGTGGGAATCCGGCAGCCTCCCGGTCAGCATAAAAAAACATTATACATGCAGTTGCTCAAATTTTTCTCAAAACAGGTTTTTGGGGGTGAGATGAGGGCATGGGGTGTTTTATGAGGAGAAGGGGCTTGCCGAAAGCTTGTGACAGGATCAGTTGATTAGAGCCGCAATTTTTCTTCCGGATTCAGTGTAGTGAGCTCTGGTCAGTTTTTCCAACTGACCGGAATCCCCTAGTTTAATGCAATCAACTATCGCCATATGCCTTTCTTTGATCTCCCCGGGCGTATAAAGTGTACCGATATATTCGTAAAAAAGCAGGTCTGATTTGAGGCTCAGCTGTTTTGTAAATGTAACTATTTGAGTATTCTTGCACTTTTCAAAGAGCAATTCATGGAATTTATTGCCGAGCTCGATAAGTGGCTTAAGCATGCCCTTCCGTGAAAGTTCCTCCATTTTCGAGGGCATTATCTCAAGAGCTACAATATCTTCCTTTGTCAATTGATCCATTGATTGAGCAGCAGCAGCCCCCTCCAGGATTCCCCGAGCAATATAGGTGTCAATAACTTCCTGTTTACTCATAATGGCAATGAAGTGGCCTACGCGAGGCCGATATTCTACAAGGCCACTTCCGACGAGTTCCCGTAATGCCTCCCTTATTGGAGCACGGCTAATTTCCAACTCACCAGCTAGGATGCTTTCGTTGAGTTGATCCCCAGGTCTGTATGTACCGTCAATCATCCCGTTAAAAATATGGGACATTGCGTAATCTTTGAATGTTGATTTATTAACGGCCATTGTTTATATGCTCTCCTGTTGGGAGTCGACTGTCGACAGGTGTAATTCTTATTATCATTTCCCTTTGCTGATTGTCAAATAAGTCATTATATGGGGAGCTTGTGAGTAGGATGGCGAAGGAGCATGTAAGGAAGGGGAGGACGTCTCTGTATGATTGCTTTGATCACTCACGAGCCCCTCATGCAATACTGACGTGAGGGGCTCGTGGGTGCTTAATACAATATCTACTGCAGTTCAACTTCTGGTAAATCGTCAAGCCAGCCCCCCTTGTCGGTAAGTTGCCGGACAAGCATTCGAGAAGACTCCTCTGGGTGTTCCGGCCGGGCATGGAGTTGCTTCAGTATAAGCTTGTCGCCAATCCGTCCGCACACCTCGATCTTTCCAATATCGTGACCGATTATAAACTTGAATCGTTTAGCATAGCCATCGAGTTGCTTCCGTGCCTCGTCTACAATATCGACACCCTCCCTCAGGGGGACTTGGAAATGGTGTCTGACTCGGGCGACTGGCATACATTGATAGAGGTAGTAGGGACTAACGCCAATGCGCAACAGCCCGTTCATCAGCTCTACAAGGGTATCCACATTATCATTCACCCCTCGAAGAAAAACAGCTTGGTTGTTGACAGTAATCCCTGCCTCCCTCAAGCGCAGAATGGCTTCCTCTGCAACTGGAGTGATTTCATTCGGGTGGTTAAAGTGCGTAGGCACAAACAGGGTCTTGGTGCGGTTAAACTGTTGCAGAACATCGATTAACTCATCATCAAAAAAGCGCATAGGGTATACAACTGGAGCTCTGGTACCAATCCTGACAAAGTTCAAATGCGGAATGTCCTTCAGGGCGTCCAGCATTGCCTTGATAGTCCCTGTGGGAAGCAAGAATGGGTCTCCGCCCGAGATTAAAACGTTGGAAATTTCAGGGTGGCTAGCAAAGTATTTAGCGACCTGTTAGTAGTTTTTTACCGATTGATCATTCGGTAAACCAACCATTCTTTTGCGAAAACAATGACGGCAATACATAGCACAATATTCTGTGCCAACGACAAGGGCAGTATAGGAATACTTATGTAAAATACCATTACCTTTGTCGTGCTTATCGTCACCATAGGGGTCCTTGGTTGTCTCCCCCATCGAGCCAGCCACAATCAGCTCTTCGGTTTCCGGGATGCATAACTTACGAATCGGATCCCCTGGATCGCTGGTGTTGACTAGACTCAAATAATAGCGGGGAATGTTTATTGGATGTGCGCTGACTACTTTTCCCAGGTCGGCCTCTTCATCGGGAGTCAAGTCAATATACTGCTTAAGTTGCTCTATAGAGGTGATATTGTTTTTCAACTCCTCTTGCCAGCCCAATTGGCTCCAATCAGTGGTGGCATCAATTCTTATCTTATCTATTTGAGCTTCTGTTCTCATGTTTAATCCTTTCATAAAATCACTTTTTGTACCAGAAAGGCCCAATTAATTGTCGACAGTCGACAAGTATCATTGATCTCTTGTCCTGTCAAAGATTTTTTTAAATTTATTTTGTGAAAGGGAGGCAACTGCAGGTAGGCGTCCTGGAGAACATATCGTTCCGAGGGGCAACAAGGCCGGGCAGATTAGAAAGACATTGTGTCAAGGGTAGTAAAGCGCATAAAGCCTATAAACTTGGGTTTATGGGCTATCTATGAGAACAATGATGGGGTTGGTTCTGGTTTTTTTTTGTTGACTTTCATACCAGAGGCCCGTATAGATTTTAAAACGCCGTCTCATTTTTGTCTTCC
>DAOVNV010000206.1 GCA_030630015.1 Desulfuromonadales bacterium
CATATCATCTTTATGGTACTCATTCGGACCATAAACGTTAAAAAACTTTAATCCGGCCATTTGTTTCATTGCTCCGGAACGAAGTGCCCATAAATCCAATAAATGCTTGGAATAACCATACATATTTAATGGTTTTAATCCAAAAGTAGTTGCATCATCATCGGTATAGCCCTTATGCCCGTCACCATAAGTCGCGCCAGAACTGGCATAAATAAATCTAATCTGATGACCCAACGCCCATTCGGCTAACCGTCGGGTATAATGATAATTATTACGCATCAGGTAATCAGAATCACGTTCCGTTGTTACACTACAAGCACCCATATGCACAACTGCTATAATATCATTTGGCAAGGCATCGGCATTGATTTTATCCATAAATTCAATGCGATCCATATAATTTGCATAACTCAAATTTACCAAATTTTTCCATTTATCTGTTGTGTCGAGTGCATCAACAATCAAGATATCTTCAATGCCCTCTTGATTTAATCGACACACAAATGCACTTCCGATAAATCCGGCTCCTCCGGTAACAACGATCATCGCTTACTCCTCTTTCTTATTAATATAGGTACTATCAAACTTTGTATGCATCCGTTTTATAAATAAACAGCACGTTATTTCCATTTCTTTTTCATCAATGTAATATGTCAGTGATAGGAATTTGCTTTTCACGAATTGTCGCAACGTAGCCATAAATCGCCCCTCCCGCCGATTTCGAGGTCCAAGTTGAGCCGTTTTTCTCTTCTACCGCATGACATAAACCATGTCAAACCAAGACCCGGCAGGGAAACCAATTCAAAACCTTAAAATCACGCAAATCGTCCTGATTTTTACACAGACCAATCCCTGCACTTCCTTCCGCAGGTCAATGCATGCTGACGTCCGTGCCGTCGTATCGGCCCCAGCCGTCGTCAATTTCTTCACAGATTATTGTTTCCGGAATTGATTCTACAGGTGGCGGCAAGCCTTTGGGAATCCTCTGCTGCCATAAGTCGAGATGATCAAGAATGCGGCGGATCAGCAGGTGCTCATCGATAAAACTGATGATCTTCATTGCCGCGGGTGGTAAACGGATGCACCGCTCCCCGCCAGCATTTCCCCTCCAGGGTTTCATAACCGGGAACCCATAGTGGCTCCCGAGTAGGGGACAGCTTACCACGCCTCAGCCTCGGCGAAGGAAGGTTCCCTTGCATCACATCATCAAGCACTACGAAGGAGAAGTAGAGATCAACCAGGGAAGAAGACCAGCAGGCGATCAAGAAATACGGCAAATGTTCAATTGCATTTCTGTGTAACAATGCATGACAATACAAGCAGCGGCCCGCCGTAGCCTTTGGCGAAGGCGGGAACTCAGCACTTAAACATTACGGATTGATCAGTCATTTGAAAAGCACCAACATCCAAAATTTTCTACCCACCTGCCGTGAAGAGATGGCAGCACGCGGCTGGGACGAACTGGATATCCTGTTCGTCACTGGCGACGCCTATGTCGACCATCCGGCGTTCGGCACTCCGCTGTTGGCGAGACTCCTGGAGGCAGATGGCTTCCGGGTCGGCATCCTTGCCCAGCCGGACTGGCGCAATGTCGAAGCCTTCAAAGTTATGGGTCGACCGCGCCTGTTTGCCGCCATCTCCGCCGGAGCTATGGACTCGATGGTCAACCACTACACGGCAGCTCGCAAGCTGCGCCGCAATGATGCCTATACACCGGGCGGCAAGGCCGGAGCCAGGCCAAACCGAGCCGTGATCGCCTATACGGCTGCGGTCAAAGGCGCCTTCAAAGGATTGCCGACGGTGATCGGCGGCATCGAGGCAAGTCTGCGCCGATTGGCCCATTATGACTACTGGGACGACAGGGTGCGCCGCTCCGTGCTGGTCGACAGCAAAGCCGACCTGCTGCTGTACGGCATGGCGGAAACCGCCTTGACCGAAGTTGCCAGATGCCTGGCAAACGGGGAGTCGATCGCTGCGATCAGGGATCTGCCGGGAACGGCCTACCTGTCCGGCAACGCCCCCGCAGAAGCGCTGCAGCTGCCAGCTTTCGAGGATGTGGCACAGGATCCCGGAGTTTACAATACCGCATTCCGAATGGCCAGCGAACAGGCCAGCCCTTTCAACGGCAGGCCGCTCAGTCAATTGCACGGCAAGCGCTGGGTGGTCATCCAGCCTCCCGCGCTGCCGTTGAGCGAAGTGGCACTCGACCGGATTTATGCACTACCGTTCCAGAAGCAGCCCCATCCGAGCGACAAGGAAGCGATTCCCGCTTACGAACAGATCCGCTTTTCGATCACCAGTCACCGCGGCTGCTTCGGCGGCTGCGCCTTCTGCGCCATCGGCCATCACCAGGGCAAGACAATTCAATCACGTTCCATCCGGTCGATCACCGCCGAAGTTGATCGTCTGACCCGCCACCCGGAGTATCGTGGGACCATCACCGACATCGGCGGCCCGACCGCCAACATGTACGGTCTTGGCTGCGGCGACCCGCAGGCCGAACAGAAGTGCCATCGGACCAGTTGCCTGTTCCCCCGGCCCTGCCGGCACCTGATTCAATCCGACCGCCGGGCGGTCAAGCTGCTGCGCACGTTGCGTGCCAACCCTGCAGTCAAGCACCTGTTCATCGCTTCCGGCATCCGTTACGATCTACTGGCCAGTCAACAGGATTATTTCGACGATCTGCTGCAGCACCATGTTGGCGGACTCATCAAGGTCGCCCCGGAAGCGACCAGCGAAAAAGTCACCCGGATCATGCACAAACCGGGGCCGGACCAGTTCGTCAGATTTCTGGAAGACTTTCGTAAGCGCAGCCTGGAGCTTGGACTCCGCCTGGGAGTGGTCCCCTACCTGATCAGCGCCCATCCCGGCAGTACCCTTGATGATATGATCGACGCCGCCCTGTTTCTGAAACGCCACCGGCTTAAAGTCGAACAGGTCCAGGATTTCACGCCGACACCGGGCAGCCTGGCAACCTGCATCTACCACACCGGCCGCAACCCGCTCAATGATGAGAAGGTGCATGTCCCCCGCACCGCAGCGGAGAGAAAGCTTCAGAAGTCCCTGCTGCTCTGGCATTTACCGGAAAACCGCCGCTCCATCAGTGAAGCCCTGCGCATCACCGGGCGTGAAGATGCCAGCGTCGAGCTGCTGGAGACAGGAAAACCCGCCGGTACCCGCAAGACCCTATCCCGCAAACCGCCCCGCCGACACAAATGACCGCTTTCGAACCAAGCTGCTCGCAAAATCCTTTTTTCGGATGAAATTTAATCTGAATGAAGCTAGGATGGAATTTCGTCCTGCAACCGCGTCACAACAGCCAGAAACCCGGTCATGTCCAATTCTCAATATCCACCATTATATCATCTGCGAGCCCTGTCGAACGGCTGTCTGTTTGACCTGCTGGCCGCTGATCCCGAAAAACACGCACAGAATGTCCAGGAACTTCTCAAGGAGCGCGGCATCAGCCCCGAAGTCATCGCGCGGGAAACAACCCGACGTAAATCGGACAAAAAGTTGCGTTGCTGTTCCAAGTCGACACTCTACCGCAGGCTGATTATCCTGTTTTCCCTGATCGTCGCCTGGTTCAATTTCAACAGCTTCTCTCAGTTGATATTTTCGGACATGTCCTACAAAACCTTTCTGGTCATCTTCATGCTGATGACGTTCGCATTCGGACTTTATCTCGGCCTCAAGTTCAACATGTATCTCTACCTGGGAGACCCGCAACGCGTTTACTGCGGCTTTCCGGTGCCAGTCGGTTTTGTGAACACTCACAACGGTGAGGAGACCCTTCCGCCGAAGCCAAGATTTTTTCTTTTCCTGCTGATCAACGGCCTGGTCGCAGTCAACTTTGCCCTTTTCGTGCCGATGCTGGCCGTCTATCTGCTAGGGTAGATTCCCGGATCATGACACAACAGAAACCAAGGGACACCACTATGTTCGTCCTTCATCCAAACCTGGCCGAAGACACTTTTACCTTGGGGGATTTTCCCCTGTCACAGTTGCTTCTGATAAACGATGCCAATTACCCCTGGTTCATTCTCGTTCCGCGTCGAGCTGAGATCAGCGAGATATATCAATTGAGCAGCGAGGATCAACAGCAACTCCTGAGAGAA
>DAOVNV010000082.1 GCA_030630015.1 Desulfuromonadales bacterium
GCTGGCAACCGACTCCATCCGTTTGGGAGAATCTTCCGTCGTCATTGCCGGGGGTATGGAAAATATGTCGCTGGCGCCTTATCTGGCACCTACCGCCCGCTTCGGCCAGCGAATGGGGCACGCTGAACTGCGCGATATGCTGCTTTACGATGGATTGCTTGACCCCTACTCGGGGCGACACATGGGTGAAATCACCGAAGACTGGGTAGTACAGAAGGATATCACGCGGGCTGAACAGGACGAGTATGCGGCCCGTTCTTACCGTCTGGCGCAGGCTGCGGTGAAAAACGGTGCCTTTGCTGATGAATTGGTTGCGGTTGTCAAAAAGACCCGCAAGGGTGATGTGACCATCACTGAAGACGAAGAGCCTTTCCGTGGCAATGTAGAAAAACTTCCCGAGTTGCGTGCGGCATTCCGTAAGGATGGTCGTATCACTGCGGGGAATGCTTCGACGATCAATGATGGTGCCGCACTGCTGCTCCTTGCGGGGGTTGAGGCAGTAAATCGCTATGATCTCAAGCCGGTGGCGCGGGTTGTTTCATCGGCAACTAACAGCATAGCCCCTGAGCTGTTTGCTGAAGCCCCCGTCGATGCAATTCGCAAATGTGTTGCAAGGGCCGGACTTGAACTGGGCGATATAGACCTGTTCGAGATTAACGAGGCGTTTGCGGCGGTGCCCCTGTTGGCCATGCGGGAATTGAAGATCCCCCTCGAAAAAGTCAATGTCAATGGCGGTGCCGTGGCTCTTGGCCATCCGATTGGTGCCAGCGGTGCGCGGTTGGCGGCAACCCTGCTGCGTGAATTGCGCCAAAGACAAGTCCGCTATGGCGTTGCGTCCCTCTGTATTGGCGGAGGCGAAGCGGTGGCTGTCTTGTTCGAACGTGTCTGAACCTACGTTAGGGGACCCGTCTGCGCCAAGGCTACGGCGTGGCAAGCTGTCCCGGCTTTTTGCGGGACTGTCCCCGACTCGCATTCTCCATCCTCAGTCCTGTGCTGCCGCCAGTGCGGCACCAATAATGCCGGCATCATTGCCCAAGAGTGCCGGGCAGGTTTCCGTCTTGATAGTGAGGAAGGGTGAGATCAGGTCGAATTCCTGGCAGATGCCGCCGCCGATGATGAGCAGGTCCGGCCAGAAGAGTTCTTCCAGGCAACGCAGGTAGGCATCCAGGCGCGGCGCCCAGTCCCGAAAACTGAGGTCCAGCTTGGTTTTGACGGCGCCAGAGGCATAGGTTTCAGCCACCTGGTTATTGAGAATCAAGTGGCCCAGTTCGGTGTTCGGCACAAGTGTTCCGTCCCGGAACAGGGCAGTACCGAGCCCGGTCCCCACGGTTACGATGATGACTGTCCCCGCACGGTCAACACCCTGTCCAAACCTCATTTCGGCCAGACCGGCCGCATCGGCATCGTTCAGGACGGTGATTGGGCTGCCGGTCGCCTGGCCGAGAAATTCTGACGCACACACGTCGATCCAGCTCTTGTCAATGTTTGCAGCAGTGCGGACAATGCCTTGGTGAACGGCTGCCGGCAGACCGCAGCCGACAGCGCCTGTCCAATTGAAATGGCGCATGATCTCGCCGAGGCTGCGCGCAATCGCAAGCGGGACTGCCGGTTGAGGCGTAGGTAGACGATAACGCTCCCCGCTGAGAGAACCCCTCTCCGTATCAACTGGGGCGGCCTTGATGGCAGAGCCCCCTATGTCCACGCCCAGAACAATCACTGGCGGTCTCCCTATTCAGTTACAGATGTGTCGGGATGCCGAAAATCTGGGGGAAAACAACCAGCATCAGCAGTACCATGGCCTGAATGATGATGAATGGTATGACACCGTAGTAGATATCGGTGGTTTTCACCTCCGGTGGGGCCACGCCCTTCAGGTAGAACAGGCTGAAGCCGAACGGCGGCGTCAGGAACGATGTCTGCAGGTTCATGGCAACCTTAAAACAAGGTTATAAATATATATGAAACAATCATAAAAAGCAAAGTGGCGGACGACCTTTTGCTACAAAAGGTCAAAAAAAAAACGGTTTGCGTACGGTCCGGAGCGGGATGGGGTGCTATGATATTATTTACGGTAAGTTTCGTGATCTGAACCAAAATGAAAGGAACTGCCATGTCCAAAGCAATCCGTATGCATGAAACCGGCGGGCCGGAAGTTCTACTCTGGGAAGATGTGGAGGTCGGAACTCCCGGACCAGATGAGGTGCTGCTTGAACAGACAGCAGTCGGCCTGAATTTCATCGATGTTTATCACCGCACCGGGCTCTACCCTTTGGAGGGGTTGCCGGCAACTCCCGGTATGGAAGCGGCGGGAAAGGTGCTTGCTGTCGGCGAGGATGTTCATCACCTGCAGGTCGGGGAAAGCGTGGCCTACGCCAGCCCGCCCGCGGGAGCTTATGCCGAGCGACGTCTGATGCCGGCGGACCGCTTGGTCAGTCTGCCCGAAGATATCGACGAGCGCCAGGCCGCCGCCATGATGCTGCAGGGCATGACGGTGCAGTACCTGCTGCG
This sequence comes from Desulfuromonadales bacterium, assembly GCA_030630015.1. Taxonomy (GTDB): domain Bacteria; phylum Desulfobacterota; class Desulfuromonadia; order Desulfuromonadales; family BM103; genus JAQYVZ01. The sequence continues at coordinate 2,509 of DAOVNV010000082.1, forward strand.
TCGCACCTACTGCGTTGAACCGGGAGAAATCATTCTTTTTCATGCCGCCGCCGGCGGCGTGGGGTTGATCGCCTGCCAATGGGCCAAGGCTCTAGGGGCGATAGTGATCGGCACCGTTGGTTCGGAGGAAAAAGCCGAGTTGGCCAAAGCGCACGGCTGCGATCACATCATTCTGTATCGCGAGGAAGATATTGCTGCGCGGGTCAGGGAACTGACGGATGGGGAAGGGGTCGCCGTCGTTTATGATTCTGTCGGCAAGGATACCTTTGAAGCCTCGCTCGATTCACTACGACCGATGGGAATGCTGGTCAGCTTCGGCAACGCCTCTGGCCTGGTCCCGCCCTTCGAACCGGGGATTCTAGCCCAGAAAGGGTCGCTGTTCTTGACCCGTCCGACACTGATGGCCTACACGGCAAAGCGCCAGGATCTGCTGGCCAGTGCCAACGAACTGTTCAACGTCGTCAGGTCGGGAGATGTTCGGATCGAAATCAATCAGAGTTATCCTCTTCGTGAAGCCGCCCAGGCGCATCGTGATCTGGAGGCTCGCAAGACGAGCGGATCGACGATCTTGATACCTTAAAAGCCGGCACGCGGCACGTGGGGCGAGGTACGCGGAAAGCTTAAATCAAACAAAAACAAGCGGGGCAAACTTTCCTGCCCCGCTTGTTTTTGTCTTGTGTTTTTGGCTTAAGGTTCTCGCGTACCTCGCCCCGCGTACCTCTTGCCGCGCTCCTCGATTTCTTCCCTGTGCCGGGCAACCTCTTCGTCCGATAGAACCGGCGCTTTCTGCAAGCGTTTGTAATAGGCGTTCTGGCCGTAGAGGACGGCGACCGGGTTATGCCCAGTGACGCGATCCTTGACTACGAGGGTTGTGACCGGTGCGTCGGAATACTTGCTGAACAGCATGTCGTGGCCGACGCAGAGGCCGACAATCACATTCATGTCCGTTCCCATCTCATTAAATATCCGCGCCTGGGCAATCGGGTTGCAGGCTGCTTCAAAGTTCCCCGGGCGGATCTTGTCGGCGTCGGCAAGACCTTGTTCAAGTTTGTCGATGCTGCCGGCTTTGCAGCAGGCCGAAAAGGGCTGCAGCCCCTGGGCTCGAAGGATGTCGCTCAAGCGCTGGCACTCATCGAGCAGGCCGATGCAGGTGGCGATGCCGATTTTCTCGTAGCCCATCAGTCGGGCCAGAGCGATCAAGTCTTCTACCCGGGTCCAGTGGGCGGCAACCGCATCGGTTCCGGCGACACTCTCGTAACAGAGCCCCTCCACCTTGGCGGCAACGAACGCCAGACGAGCGTCATCATCATCGGTCTGATACTTTGCAAAAGACTCGCTGATCGTTGTGGCATACGCTTCCGCCGGGCAGTAGCCGGGTCGGGCCGGACGGTCGGCTGGAGCCCCATAACAGTTGGTTTTGCCAGTCTTTTTTATAATGGTACTGCAGTCTGCACAGGACTTTTGCGGTAGGTCTTTGAGGCTGGACATGGAGTCTCTCCGGGAACTGGGTTGAAGTTGCCCGCAGGATACAGGAGGGGTGGGGACACTGTCCAGAGGATTGGGAAAGCGTGCCGGACGCATCCTTATGCAGGGGGAGACAGAGTGAAAAAGAAGGTTGCGCTCTTGTCGGGAATGCCCTCGGCCCAGATTTTTCCACCATGGCGCTCGATGATGCGACGCACCGTGGCCAGGCCGATGCCGGTCCCGGGCAGGGAGTTGGCTTCCGGCAGACGGGTAAATGCCTCGAACAGAGCCTCGGTCTGTGTGTTGTCGAAACCGACGCCGTTGTCGCGGACGAAGAAAACCGTCTGACCGTCCTGCTGCATCTGACCGATTTCAATGACGCCTTCACGTTCTGCAGGGATGAACTTGATGGCATTGCTGAGGATGTTTTCAAGGGCCATGCGCGTCAGATTTTTGTTGCAGTTCGCAAGCATGTCCTTCCCGATCTTGATGCTCGGTCGGTGCTTCCCCTGTATCTGCAGTAGTTCATCCGCGATTTCACGGGCCAGTTCATCCAGCAAGACGTCCTCCGTGTGGAGGGCCCCCTTGGTGGAGGTTGCCAGGATCAGCATGCTTTCGATCTGGGCTTCCATTTTCTCGCTGTACTTGCAGATCGTCGAGAGGAGAAAATGACACTGGGTGTTTTGGCCGATCTGGCAATGATCCCTGAGCATTTCCATGGAGGTGTAGACAATAGTCAGTGAATTGCGCAGGTCATGGGACAGGGCGTAGTTGAACGCCTCAAGCTCCTGATTGGTTGCCGACAGATCTTCGTTGTGTTTCCGGAGGGCTCTCTCTAACTGTGTGCTTTTCCAAAGAAAGTGGATGGCCAGGGTCGTGATCAATACGATAAAGACGCTGAACAGGCTTCTGATGGCCAACTCGTGTGCCGTCGGATGAAAAATCTGTTGAGAGAGACTTTCCTCACCGAAAATCAACGCATCAAGCGCACAGTCAGCTATGTAGGCAAGCGGTAATAACAGAAGTGCGCATAGAAAAAGCTGTTTGTTGTAATTTCTGGTGATCGCTGAGTCGGGCATCGTCTGGCTCTGTTGCCTGTTCCTGTGTGTTTGAACCACAATAGGTTTTTATTAGGTGGTAACGTACTATAGTATAGCACGCAGAATGCCCGCAAAAAAGGCACCAAGGCTGGTAGGGTAAACCAGGAACCTGTTGGACTATCCGCATCCTCCGCTATGATAGGCTCTGGACACAAGGGCCATAGCGAGAAATTGGATGTTCGAGGCCAGATTTATGGGAGTTTGAGAGCGAATAGCAGGACTATTTGTCGAGAATTGCCGTGAATATGGACCGAATAGCCGATTTCGCAGAAGGCTCTTGTTAAGTCCGACGGCTCCTGGGGTGGTTGAGCGGATGAGGCGGAGCGGCCCTGTTAAGCGCCGTCTGATCAGATGTAGAGACGCCGTTCAGGCCCTCTGTAAGCAGGACCTGCAGGCTTGGTGCGGATCGGATCGGAGCCGACAACGACCCATCCGCTTGTGCGCCGAAAACGCTTCACACGGCAATGGCCAAGCAGAAGATCAAGCCCACGGGGGGCGACCCTGCAAATAGCTCCGTCGATTAACTCAACCTGAATGGTCATAAGTTATTCCAGTGTCTGGTGTCAGTGAAAACTCTTTACATTGACAGGTTATAAACGCTACCCAACTAATTATACACTAAAATACTCAAAAAACCATGAGACTTTATTGATATACGATCTGCTATATATAAAACTTTCTCGATAGATTGCCCGGTGTTTTAGATGATTTTATTCAGCGGGTATTCGACAATTCCCTCGGCACCGAGCCTGAGCAGTTCCGGGACAATACTGCGAACTTCCTGTTCCGGCAGGATCGTTTCGATTGAAACCCAGTCGGAGTTGTAAAGATGGGCAATTGTCGGGCGGTTCAGGCTTGGCAGCAGGCTGCTGATCGCTTCAACCTTGTCGCCCGGGGCGTTCATTTTCAGACCGACCATGCCCTCGGCACGCAAGGCGGATTGCAACAGGGTGTAAATCTGTTCAATCTTGGTGCGTTTCCAGGGATCTTCCCAAGCGTCCCGATTGGCAATCAGCACCGGGACCGATTCCATCAGGGTCTGGACGATGCGCAGGTTGTTCGCTTTGATCGTCGATCCGGTTTCGGTGACTTCGACGATTGCATCGCAAAGGCCCTTGAGGATTTTGGCCTCGGTGGCGCCCCAGGAAAACTCAACGTCAACCTGAATATTCTGCTCGGCGAAGAAACGCTTGGTGAAACCGACCAGTTCGGTGGAGATGGTTGCGCCCTCCAGGTCCTCCGGCCCCTGCACCGGGGAATCCTGGGCGACCACCAGAACCCAGCGGGCAGGTCTGCGGGAGACTTTCGAGTAGACCATCTCGCCGACTTCGACGACATCGGAATCGTTTTCGCGAACCCAGTCACGGCCAGCGATACCGACATCCAGGACGCCGCGTTCCAGGATCTTGCTCATCTCCTGCGGACGAACCAGGCTGCAGTTCAAGCCCACATCGTCGCAGCTTGGAAAGTAGCTGCGCGAACTGGTCTTGATTTTCCAGCCGGCCTTGCCGAACAGTTCGATGGTTGCTTTTTCCAGGCTGCCTTTGGGGATACCTAATCTCAGTTCTTTGGACACATCAAACCTCGTTGAGCTGTAAGCTGTAAGTTGTAAGCTGAAAAGCAAATTAAATCTTAAAGCTTTAGTAACTATTCAGCTACCTGAGTAACCGCACAGCATGTGGGCTACAGCTGTTGCTTGCGGGAAGTTAAGTGACAACATTGGACGCAGGCAATGGCTGTAGACCACATGCCCTCGTTGAGATGCTGAATAGTTACAAGCTTTATAGCTATTTTTTGTAAACCTCGGCCGGATCGAACAGCGGGTTCGAGTGTTCGACCCACTGATCGTTTTCCCACTTGACGTAGAAGCAACTGCGGTTGCCGGTATGGCAGGCGGCCGGACCGTTCTGCTTGACCTTGATGACCACGGTGTCGGCGTCGCAGTCGGTCAGGATTTCGACAACATCCTGAGTATTTCCGGATTCTTCGCCTTTCATCCAGTACTTATTGCGGCTGCGGCTGTAGAACCAAGTCTTGCCGTCGCGCAAGGTGTTGTTCAGGCTCTTTTCATCCATGAAGGCGACCATCAGGATCTCGCCGTTCTCATGGTCCTGGATCACGGCGGGGATCAGACCGCCCATTTTGTCGAAATCTATTTTAATCACGTTGAGTTCTCCCTGTAGAGATGGTGAAGGTCCTCTGGAGCATTAGGGCCGACGGGATGCGTAGGCGTTATGCCGAAGCTGTTGCAAATTCTGTCGGATGCCATTTATTACCCGGTCAAGAGGGAGGTGTCAACAGTTTCGAAATGAAATCGAAGATGAACGGAGAGGATCAGGTCAGAACTATGTCGACAATCTGCCAGTCGTCGGCTTGCCCTTTTTTCAGGACAATGGTTTCGAATGCTCTTGATTTATACGCAAAAGTCGAATTGAATTGGACGATGACATAGTTGTCGTCTGGCATATGATAAAAAGATGTGCGGAAATTGATGCGCTTGAAGTGGCGCTCGAGATTGGGACCATAAGCGAGCCTCAATGTCCGCTGTTCATGTTCCCAGGCGGTTTTGTCATGCAGGGCGCGAAAGAGCGGAGTGGTCGATTGCCAGATCTTGTCGAAGTGGAAATCGTCAAGCAGGCTCAGAAATTCCTCGGCCTGGCTGATTGTGGGGCCGGGTTCGTAGAGATTGTTTTGAGCGCAAGCGATCGAACCTGTTGCAAACAGCCAGGAACAGATAGCCAGCAAAATGAATTTTCGCACAATCTCCCCCTTGTAGAGAATTGCCTCCACAGCTCCTTACCCCCATACCATTCAACATATAATAACGAAGCATAGCATATGCTTCTCAAAAAAATCTCAAATTGAAAGCAGAGGCCCGCCGTCGCCTGCGGCTATGGCGTGGCAAGCGGGTGTCGGGTGGCGCTAAATATCCGCATCATCCATCACTCATCGCTCAGCACTCAGAACACAGCACGGCTCCTAAGCTTATTTCAAGCGCACAAACTGTCCGTCGAAAATCTGGGCCAGGAAAATCCGTGGATTGTGCAGGTCACCGAAATCATCGAAAGCTAGAGGGCCCTGCAGCCCCCTGAAGTCGTCCATGTCGAGGAGAACTTGTTTCAAATCCGCTCCAGGGGTGGCGCGCTCCAGTGCGGTGAGAGCCATGCGGGTGGCATCGTAGGCATGTACTGCCGGGAAGTTGAGTGGCTCCCGGAAACGCTCTTCGTATTCTTTTTTTAACGCTAGGAAAGGTTCGTTCTGGCTGGACAGATCAGCGCTCTGAAGCAGTGTAAGTCCTTCCACGGCCTGACCTCCGAAAACCAGCAGGTTGTCGGAATAGGACCAGCCTGTAGCATAGCGGGCAATTGACGCATTCTGTTTGAATACCTGTTGGCAGATCAAGGCGGTATCCAGGGCGTTGGCCAGGATCAGGACGCCTTCGGCCCCGGCGCTGAGAACTTCGTTTGCCAGGGTGGTAAAGAGAGTATCCTGACTCATTTCGAACGGGAGGGTCGTGACGATTTCGCCTCCCATACCCTCGAAGTGTTTCCGAAAGATTCTCAGCCAGTCCTCGGTGTAGGCCCGGTTGCCGATGTCGTAGATGACTGCCATCCGGCTGACGGCTTTCGTTGCGGCCAGGCGTGACGCCAGGAGTTCTGCGGCCTGGGCATTGGAGTAGTAGATCCGGAAAAAGAAATCGTCCTGCCCGGCCAACAGGTTGGTGCTGACGGTGGGGGCGATCAGCGGAATTCCGGCTTGGTTGCTTATTGGAACCTCGGCAAGCGCCATCTGGCTGGTCATCGGGCCGATGATGGCAGAAACACCGCTTGCGGTCAGCTCAAGGGCCACCTTGCTTGCCGTATCGGAATCCATCTGGTTGTCGCGGATGATGATTTCGACCGGTTTGCCATGCAAACCACCCTGCGCGTTCATTTGCTCAACGGCCAGAGTGAAACCGTTACGCCCCGCAGTCCCCAACCCGGCGGCCCGGCCAGTCAGGGCGGCGGTGAACCCCAGTTTGACCGGAGGTTGCTCCTGGCAGCTGCCGAGCATAAGGCAAATGACGAGGCCGGTAAAAAGATTCCTGACCAATGACAAGAGAGGCATTTTCATTAACATAACTCAGCTCAAGTGTTGAATGTCGTCTGCTGTTTTTTTTGATCAACAGGGTTCCTGCAACTTCTCAGGTCAAGAAGGAAAGAACCCCCTCATTGCCAATTGATCATTCCAAAGTATCTATCGGTGTGACTGGGCTCAAAACGCCCACCCCACCCATTTTCGATGCTGAATTATACCATGCAATTTCCAAAGGTTAATCTAAGCAGTCTCTTCTCTCTGTTAGTAAAGAAATTGGCAGGGAACCCTCGACCAATACCGCCTGTCGCCAGCCGCGCAGGGCGTTGATCAGATAGATCCGTCGGCAGCGCTGCAGGTCGCCCAGGGAAATTGTCCGCTCAATAAGTTCTCCTTTAGCCAGCAGGTGACTGCGCATGGTCCCGGCCAGGAGCCCGCACTCAACCGGGGGAGTGACCAGGCTTCCATCCAGATCCACCACGATATTGGCGATGGTCGTTTCCGTGATATTGCCCCGGTTGTTCCAGAGCACAACGTCATCGCAATCGACCAAGCCGGTTTTGGCCCGCTCGTAGTGGGTTCGTTCTGTGGTTTTGTGGTAGACGAACGGGTTCGA
>DAOVNV010000144.1 GCA_030630015.1 Desulfuromonadales bacterium
GAATGCCATGGTGCAGGCTCGTAAATTCCAGGAGACGGTTGAGGTGACCGGGGTTGCCCTGACCAAGTTGGACGGGACCGCCAAGGGGGGGATTGTGGTGGCAATCTGCAGCCAGCTGAAGCTTCCGGTTCGTTATATAGGGGTCGGTGAGGGAGTCAACGACCTGAGGCCTTTCGATCCTGACGAGTTTGTTGCGGCCCTGTTCCAGACGGGCTGAGCAAACTTGACTTCTCGCCGGTTTTCCCCTAACTTTCAAGCTGATACCTGAAGCCGACAGCCTCTTGGAGGATTCGGGGGATCGTTGGAGGATGTCAAGTGGGTTCTGATGAGATTGCGCGGTTGGAGAAACTGGTTGACCGGTTGCTGACTGAGCGTGGTGAGCTTCTGCAGAGCAATGATGTACTTACCAGAGAACAGGACCGACTGTTGAGTGAACAGGCGCGGGTTTCGGGCGAACTGGACAGCCTGTTGGCCAAGCTTGATCGTCTCGAACGGAAGAGTTGATGAAACAGAGCGTTAGCGTTTCCCTCCTTGGTCAGGAGTTTCATCTCAGAAGCACTGCGTCCGCCGAGCAGGTTCACAAGGTGGCGGCCTTTGTCGAAGAACAGATTTCGCAGGTGACGGCATCGGGCCGGGCTGTTGATACAATGCAGGCGGCCATCCTGGCCCTGTTCAATGTGTCGGCTTCCTACCTTCAGGGCAAGGATGGGGACTCGATCGTGGACCCTGAGTTTGCAGATCGACTGAAAAGTTTGGCCGACAGGATTGAAAAGACACTGGAATCTGAGGGCGCAACGCGTTAGAATAGCGGCAGGTTAGATAGGTTTTCAGGATCTCCGTAAGGGGACTTTTAGATAAATTGATTGGCGGTTAACAGCTCTGGAGAGGTTTCAGCCCCATAAATGGTAGAGGGCCTCCCAGCGGCGTTTAGAAAAAATGATGTCCACTTTGATTAGATTTTCTTCCATAAATCATGTGCTTGCCGGAAATCTGGACTGGTTTTCCGGCTGCTCTGGGCCGGGTTTTTGCCTGTGTGTTCAAAAGCCTTTGTCATGTGGGGAGTTTGATCAAAAGATTTAGCGATATCGTTCCCGTTCCATCTTCTGTCTGAAAGTCTTTCCATCCGGAGATCCCAAGGATTTCGGGGTCTCGTCCATGTCCAAAAAACTGGTTCGAGAGAAACTGCTGGCCCTGCGCAGGCAATGCAAGTCAGGATTCTGCCTGGAGCTCAGCAGCGAGGTTCAGGCGCGTTTCCTGAAAACAGATGTTTTTTCCCGCGCCGGGTGCTTGGCCCTGTACAGTCCTGTTCATAACGAGGTGGGTACCGGGGCCGTCGCAAGGGAAACCCTGTTGGCGGGCAAGTGCCTGGTCTATCCCCGTGTCTGCGGGGAGGATCTCGAGTTTGTCCAGGTTGATGACCCCGGGCTTCTCGAGCCGGGCTGTTTTGATGTTCCCGAACCCCGCGACGGATGGGTCGTGTCCCCGGAAGAGCTTGATGTGCTTGTGGTCCCCGGCGTGGCTTTCGATCTTGCCGGGCATCGCCTTGGATACGGCAAGGGGTTTTACGACCGATTCCTGTCACGGTCTTTGAACTGTGTGAGGCGGGTTGGCTTTTCCTATGATTTCCAGGTGGTCGAAGCCTTGCCCGCGCAGCCGCATGACCAGCGGCTTTCGATGCTGATAACCGAGAAACGTATTCTGCGTTTCCCCGACTGACGACCCGGTGATGCCGGCAGGTCAGCGGATTCAACATATACCATGTGAATGGAGGAGGTGGCGATTTTGAATAACGGACTCGCAATTATAGTGGCTATTGTCAGTCTGGTCATCGGTGGACTTTTTGGTGCGCTTATAAGCCGGAAATCCTCTGCTTCCAAACTGGCTAACGCCGAACGTGACGCTGCCCAGATTGTCGAAAACGCTCGAAAAGAAGCAGAAACCTTGCGCAAGGAGGTAGAGGTTCAAGCCAAGGATGCCGCTTTCCAGGCCAAGTCTGAATTTGAAGAGGAGTCCAGGGAGACGCGTCGGGAACTGCATGCCCAGGAGCGGCGTCTGGTTCAGAAAGAGGAGAACCTGGACCGTAAGGCGACCCATCTCGATGAGAAAACCGAGGAGTTGGGGCGGCGCGATCAATCCCTTGCAGACCGGGATCGTCACCTTCAGGCAAAAGGTGAGGAGGTCGACCGGTTGGTTGCCGAACAGCGCGCCAAGTTGGAGCAGCTTGCAGGGATCAACTCCGAAGAGGCCAAGCGGGAGTTGATGAACTCAATGGAGAGTGAAGCTCGTCACGATGCAGCCAAGCGCATCAAGCAGATTGAAGACGAGGCCCGGGAGACGGCCGACAAAAAGGCCAAAAAGGTACTCTCCTTAGCAATTCAGCGTTATGCCGGCGACTATGTGGCGGAGAAGACCATTAATTCGGTGGCCTTGCCCAATGACGAGATGAAGGGCCGGATCATCGGCCGTGAGGGCCGGAATATCCGCGCCATCGAGGCAGCTACGGGCATTGACCTGATTATCGACGATACTCCTGAAGCAGTGATTATTTCGGGCTTTAATCCCGTGCGCCGTGAAGTTGCCCGTCTCGCCCTGGAAAGGCTGATTACGGATGGGCGCATTCATCCTTCCCGCATTGAGGAAGTTGTCAAGAAAGCTGAGCAGGATGTGGACAATACCGTGCGTGAAGCGGGTGAACAGGCGACATTTGATGTCGGCGTGCATGGCATCCACCCGGAGATCGTCAAACTGGTGGGCCGGCTGAAATATCGGACCTCTTACGGACAGAATGTATTGCAGCACTCCCTTGAGGTTTCCTTCCTGTGCGGGATTATGGCTGCAGAGCTCGGGATTAATGTCAAGCAGGCAAAGCGGGCCGGACTGCTTCATGATATCGGCAAGGCAGTCGATCATGAGGTGGAAGGCTCGCATGCGCTGATCGGTGCTGACCTGGCTCGAAAGCACGGCGAATCCCCTGAAATTGTGCATGCAATTGCCGCTCACCACGAAGAGGAGAAGCCGGAAACCATCCTGGCGGTGCTCGTGCAGGCCGCCGATGCTCTTTCCGGTGCTCGGCCGGGAGCGCGGCGTGAAATGCTGGAAACCTATGTCAAGCGACTCAACGACCTGGAACGTATCGGCTGTTCAGTGAGCGGGGTGACGTCCTGTTACGCAATCCAGGCCGGTCGCGAGATACGGGTGATGGTGTCAAGTGATGAAGTCTCGGATGATCAATCCTATGTCGTTGCCCGGGATATTGCCCGCAAGATAGAGAATGACATGACCTACCCCGGACAGATCAAGGTCAACGTGATTCGCGAGACCCGGGCAGTCGATTACGCTAAATAAGGGGAAGTAGGAAGCTGGGGGAATAGTGAGGTAGGGAGAGGGCGTATCCATCCCACTACCTTGCTGCCACTCTCCCTCCCTGTGTGTTTTTCCGGAGCTTTTTTTGAAGATTCTATTTATAGGCGATATCATTGGTCGTCCCGGACGGCAAATGGTCGGACGGTGGCTGCCCCGGCTGATTAACCAGCATGGCATCGATCTGGTCGTGGCCAACGCGGAAAATGCCGCCGCCGGCTTCGGCCTGACCCCCGATGTCCTGGCTGAACTCCTTGAGATGGAGATTAATGTCCTGACCACTGGGAATCATGTATGGGACAAGCGGGAGGGTATCCCTTGCCTGGACCGTGAACCACGCCTGCTTCGACCGGCAAACTATCCGCCTGATCTGCCGGGACGTGGTTTTGGCGTTTACGAAACCAGTTCCGGGATCCCGGTCGCCGTGATCAACCTGGAAGGACGGGTTTTCATGAGGAACCTGGACTGTCCTTTCCGGGAGGCCGATGCAATTCTGGAGGGCCTCGACGAGCGCTACAAGGTTGTCCTGGTTGATTTCCATGCTGAGGCAACCAGTGAAAAGGGTGCCTTGGGGGCCTATCTGGATGGCAGGGTCAGTGCTGTTCTTGGAACCCATACCCATGTGCAGACAGCCGATGAACGGGTTCTGCCAGGAGGGACGGCTTATATCAGTGATGCCGGAATGACCGGTGGCCGTGATTCGGTCATCGGAATCCGCAAGGAGTTGTCCGTTGAGCGTTTCCTGACCCAGGTGCCGGTTCGTTACGAAGTGAGCAAGAAAGATCCGTTCCTGTGCGGTGTCGTGATTGACGTCGATGAGGTGACCGGTTATGCACGGAGCATCGAAAGGGTTCAGGTTCTTGCAAACTAGTACCCTGTAACCCATATAATGTCGCAAAATTGCGCTGGGATTTGGCGTGTCAACCAGACGTGACTTTCGGTGCATAGCCAAAGCTATACAGCGGAAATGGTACTAGGGCTGACTCCATGAAAAGTCTGACAGCCCCTTGGCTTTTTCATGTTGAGTGTTGGGCTGAAGACAGGAAAATCTACAGATGGAAGGTTATATGAAATCGGTTGCGGAGCAGATGGAGGTGATCCGCCGTGGTGCGGTCGAAATCCTGGTCGAAAAAGAGCTTGAAGAAAAGCTGGCCAAGGCGCTTGAGGCCGGCCAACCTCTGAAAATCAAGGCGGGCTTTGATCCCACGGCCCCGGATCTGCACGTTGGCCATACCGTACTGATCCAGAAATTGAAGCAGTTTCAGGACCTGGGCCACGAGGTCAATTTTCTGATCGGGGACTTTACCGGCATGATTGGCGACCCGACAGGGAAAAATGAAACGCGTAAACACTTGACCCGTGAGGAAATAGAGAAAAACGCCGAGACCTATCAGGAACAGGTCTTCAAGATTTTGGATCCTGAACGGACCAAGATCGTGTTCAATAGTGAGTGGATGGGTCAGATGTCCGCCGCTGATCTGATAGAGCTTGCCGCCCGCCACACTGTGGCCCGCATGCTGGAACGGGACGATTTTAACAAGCGCTTCAAAGGACAGCAGCCGATTGCCATCCATGAATTTCTCTATCCGTTGGTACAGGGGTGGGATTCCGTGGCCATGGAAGCGGATGTTGAGCTTGGCGGCACGGACCAGAAGTTCAACCTCCTGGTTGGCAGGGAACTTCAGAAGCAGGTTGGCCAGCGGCCACAGACGGTTTTGACCATGCCACTCCTGGAAGGACTGGATGGCGTCAACAAGATGAGCAAGTCTCTTAATAACTATATCGGGATTACCGAGCCCGCCGGGGAGATTTACGGTAAGGTTATGAGCACCTCGGATGAATTGATGGTGCGCTATTATGAATTGTTGTCTGATGTTGATCTTGCAGGGCTTGAAAAGGTGAAGGCCGGAGTCCAGGGAAAGGACGGTGGACTGCACCCGATGGAAGCCAAGAAGGCCCTTGCTCGCGAGTTGGTGGCTAGATTCCATGATGCGGATGCTGCAATGACTGCTGAACAGGGGTTCGTCCACCAGTTCAAGCAAAAGGAAATTCCGGATGATATCCCGGTGGTGACCCTGGCCGAAGATGGCCCGGTGTGGATCTGCCGCCTGTTGAGTGAAGCCGGCCTGGTCAAGTCCAATGGAGAGGCCAGACGCATGATCAGCCAGGGGGCGGTCAAGCTCGATGGCGTGAAGCTGGCCGATTCCGAACAGGAAATTCAGCCTGATGGCGAGATGGTCATCCAGGTGGGCAAGCGTCGTTTTGCCCGAGTCGTCTTCAATGCAGGCTGAGCTTTCGGGCCGTTTGGATTTATTTTAAAAAAAATAAAAAAAGCCCTTGACAGTGGCCGCCAATTTCTTTAGATTTGGCGGCCGTTGCTCACGAAAAAGGGGCTGCGAAAAAAAATTAAGAGATTGAAAAAAGTCTCTTGACAGTCCCTGAAGGGATCGGGTATAAACGCCCTTCGTCCTCACGGAGAGCCAAAAAAAAGCGGCTCGGGACGACGCAAAAAAAAGAAAAAAAGTTTTAAAAAAAGATTGACAGAAAACGAACATTTCGATACACTTCTTCTCCTGTCGCATCGGTGACAGGCGAAAGCAAAACCGGGTCTTTGAAAACTGAATAGCAAACGTTTGAGATAGTTTTATTAGTTAAACTCTAGTCAAACCTTTACAGAATCAACTTTGCAGTTTAAAACTGGAGAGTTTGATCCTGGCTCAGAACGAACGCTGGCGGCATGCTTAACACATGCAAGTCGAACGTGAAAGCGGACTTCGGTCCGTAAGTAAAGTGGCGCACGGGTGAGTAACACGTGGATAATCTACCTGATGATCTGGGATAACTTCTCGAAAGGGGGGCTAATACCGGATAAGCCCACGACACCTTCGGGTGATGTGGGAAAAGGGGGCTTCGGCTTCCGTCATCAGATGAGTCCGCGGCCCATTAGCTTGTTGGTGGGGTAATGGCCTACCAAGGCATCGATGGGTAGCTGGTCTGAGAGGATGATCAGCCACACTGGAACTGAGACACGGTCCAGACTCCTACGGGAGGCAGCAGTGGGGAATTTTGCGCAATGGGCGAAAGCCTGACGCAGCGACGCCGCGTGGACGATGAAGGTTTTCGGATCGTAAAGTCCAGTAAGCAGGGACGAATAAGCAGAGGGTAATATTCTCTGTGATGACTGTACCTGCCTAAAGCCC
>DAOVNV010000218.1 GCA_030630015.1 Desulfuromonadales bacterium
GAGTACATGTCGTAGGCGGCCAGTTTCATCGCATTGACGAGGATGGCCTGGAGGTGCGGGGCCAGTTCGTCGAACTTCTGCTGGTTGACGAGGAACTGCATTTCCGAAGCGGGCTCATGCCAACCGGTGTAGTAGTAGGGGGCGATACCTTTCTTTGATGTGTGTATCTGTTTGTGGTAGACGAATTAAGATATATGATTTATTTGATCTTTAATCTTTTAACTCACCCGGGACGGTGTGTCAAATCTTATTAGGAGGCTATTGGACTTAACAAGAATCTACTGCGAGATTGGCTGATCGGCCCATATTCACGGCAATTTTCGACAAATAGCCCTGCTATTCGCTCTCAAATTCCCATAAATCTGGCCTCGACCATCCAATCTCTCGCTACGATTTGTTAAGTTCGATAGCCTCCTAGACCTGGTTGCGTAGGCGGGTGTTGTGCTGTTCAAGCTTGCGGGCTAGTTGGTTGGCTTCAGATTGGCTTATCAGACCTCTTTCGACGAAAAACTGCCCCAGTTTCTGCTGTTGCGACCTCTGGTAAGAGATCAGGGCATCGACCTGGTGCGGCCGCAGGTGTCGCAGTTCGACAGCTTTTCTACCGAAGCGTTGGGAAGGTCCGTGGTGTTTCAGGATGCGTTGCACCTGGGTTTCCGTCAGCCAGCCCCATTGTTTGGCGATAGCTCCCAACGCCGGACGTTGCCGACGCTGCCAGATCAGACCTTGAATCAGGTCCTTGTAGGATATTTTCCCTGAGTAATAGGCATACATCCCGAACTCCAGCGGGATGGCTGGTATTCTGGGAGGCCTGTTGGCCGGGGGCGACTGAGCCCGGTGTTTTGATTTGTAGGTGTTTCTCTGGGTTGCCGCGGGGCGTGGCTGAGGTCGCGGCGGTGAACTGCTCACCTTTTGCCGGCGATCCAGAAAGCCTTTCAGCAGATCATAGGCCTGGTGGATTTCACGAAAGCGTTCAGTCTGCCTCTGGCGAACATGTGGCGGGGAGTCGGCAAAACGATCCGGATGATGAACCTTGACCTGGCTACGGTAGGCAACTTTGGCACCGTTGGGTTGCAAACAGGTCAGAAACTCTCTGCTCAGGACAATCTCTGGGCCGAACAGGGTCCGGCATGCCTGCAGTAGAAGATTTTCCTGTGGGTACCCCATGGTCTCTTAATCCAGTGGAAAGTTACTACGATCACACAATTGTAATACTGGGTGCCGGGCAAAACAAGCGCCATTATCGTTTGCCCAGGCCAGTTGCTTACTTTTGGTTTTAAGTTTTTAAAGCCTCTCACGCTCGTTCGCTGCGCTCACTAGAGTACGCAGGGTACGCAGAGTAAGCATTAATTAAGGTTCTCTCTGTGGCCCCTGCGTTCCCTGCGCGAGATGCCTTTTGTTTTTTGTCTTAAGCTTGTCATTGCTGAGGATGCCTGCACTCGTTTTATGCACGATGAACCCACTATTTCAGGTTAAAGGATTTCTGGTGTGAAGGCGACCACATCGGCAATATCCGGACTATCCGTCAGCAACATGACCAGGCGGTCAATCCCCAGAGCGATCCCCGCTGCCTCAGGCATGGCTGGAAGTTCAGCCAGGAATGGTTCGGGAAGTGGGCAGGGCAGCTTGCCGGCTGTTCGTCTGGTCTCTTCATCTTTTTCAAACCGTGTCCGCTGCTCAACCGGGTTGATCAGTTCAGAGAATGCATTCGCCAGTTCCAGCCCGGCGATGTAAAGCTCAAATCGTTCGGCGACCCTGGGGGCTCCCGGTTTAATTCGCGCCAGAGCCGCGAGACTTGCCGGGTACTCAACCAGCAGGGTCGGTTTGTGTTGGCCGAGGTTAGGTTCTATTTCAGATGACAGAATTTCTTCAAAACGGTCGGAAGCCAAGGCTTCGTCCAGGCTGATCGACGCGTGTCTGGCGAAGGCTTGCCTGACGCTCAATTCCTCCCAGACGGGGGTGATGTCGATAGAGTGCTCCTGCCACGAGATTTTTCCCTCTGGGACCAGTCTGGCCAGGAGTTCGACACATTCGGCCATCAGGGCGCGGTAGTCGATCCCCGAACGATACCACTCAAGCATGGTAAATTCGGGGAGGTGGTTTCTGCCTCGCTCTCCCTCACGCCAAACCCGGCAGATCTGAAACAACTTTTCGTAACCGGCAGCCAGCAGGCGCTTCATGGCCAGTTCCGGGGAGGTTTGCAGAAACCAGCTATCGCTGGCAACGGCATCAATGTGCGGTTCGGGGGCGTTGGCCGGGATACGGTGGGGTGTCTCGATTTCGAGGAAGTCTTTTGCAACGAAAAAAGCCCGGATATCCTGAATAATCCGGGCTCTTTTCTCGAGAATTTGCTTTTTGCGGGCCAGCGCCCAGTTCACTTCGTTCATGGATATGCGGGACGCGGGACTCGGGACGCGAAAAACCAGTCACCTGTCCACAGCAATCAGTCTCCGGTTTTATTCCTTGACGCGGGTCACATATTCACCCGTGCGCGTGTCGATCTGGATCAGGGTGCCTTCCTCAACGAATGAAGGGACCTGCAGGGTGTAGCCGGTTTCAATGGTGGCGGGCTTGTTGTTGCCGGCGGCCGTGTCGCCTTTGACCCAGGGGTCCGACTGGGTGACGCGCAGGTTGACAAAGATCGGCAGGGTTACGCCGATGCCTCGTTCGTCAAACAACAGGATCTTGACCTCCATGTTGTCGACCAGGAAATACTTGTCGTCACCGAGAGTGTCTGCGTCGAGAACAGTCTGTTCGTAAGTCTTGTTGTCCATGAAAACATAGCCGGATTCATCCTGGTAGAGGTACTGCATGTCGCGTTCTTCAAGGCTTGCCGGCTCAAAGCTTTCGCCGGAGCGGTAGGTCCGGTCAAACAGCGATCCGGTGATCATGTTGCGCAGTTTGCATTTATATAAAGCCTGGCCTTTACCCGGCTTGGTAAAGTCGAATTGGACGACGACATGCGGTTCACCGTCGATTATCAGTTTGAGACCTTTTTTCAGGTCGGCACAGCTGTACATCGAAAGCTCCTTGTAAAGAGTAAAATTCGCATGATTCTGCGGTGCTGATTTTATACACAAAAGGATGACGTGTGTCATCGTTTTTTATTGGGAGAGCAGTGTGGGAGATGAAAAGTGATTTTTACTGGACAGAGTTTTGTTCAGGACTGGTTTTTCGGCAACTTACACCATAATTTTGTCAACAGACTGTATTTGGCCCAGATCAATGATAAACTTCGATTGTTCTGTTCAGTGAAACAGTCACAGGAAAACCTGTGAACTCAGAAGGAATGTTTGTCGTGATGCCCTCTGGAGAACAGGCTTTGCTTTTTTCGGATAAAGTTAAAAAACTCTTTTCCCTTCTCGGGGCGCTCTGCTTTTTCCTCTGCCCGCCTGTTTATGCCCACCAGCTCCAGGTACAGCCGCATGAAGCTATCCCTTTGCAACTCAGTCAGGAGGAACAGGACTGGCTGAAAGATCATCCGGTGATTCGGGTTGCAAGTGACCCAGGCTGGCCCCCCTTGGAATATCAGGACAGCGACGGTGAATTTAAAGGTGTCGCTATCGACTACCTGAGAAAAATCGAAAATTTCCTCGGCGTTCAGTTCGAAATTGTCTCGGGGTATAGATGGGCCGAGCTTGTTGAAAGA
>DAOVNV010000028.1 GCA_030630015.1 Desulfuromonadales bacterium
AGTGTCATGATCCAAATTCAATTCTACAGTTTGTTGCGACTCCTGTTAAAACAGGAGAAACTGGACATGCCGGCCGGCACAGACGAAACCATCGGGCAGCTTCTGCAGCGTGTCCAGCAACAGCTGCCGACACCCTTTTTGCATAAACTGCTGGATAAACACGGGGGAATGCACGCCGGAACCATCATCCTGGTCAATCGTCGTAACATCCTGCATCTTGAGGGTCTTGATACGCCGGTGGAGGACGGAGACCTGGTCGCGTTTTTTCCGCCGGGCGCCGGGGGCTGAACGTGGCGATTGCCGAGCGCTACCTGCGGCAGGTCCTGCACTGGGGGGAAGAAAAACAGCACCAGCTTGAAACCGCTGCGGTTCTGGTGGCAGGCATCGGCGGTCTCGGCGCGACTGTCAGTCAACTGCTGGCACGAGCCGGAGTCGGAACGCTCTACCTGGTGGATGACGGGCTGGTCGACTGGCCCGACCTGAACCGTCAACTGCTGTATACCGAAGCAGATGTCGGCCGTCTGAAACTGGCCGTCGCCAAAGAGCGTCTCCAACAGATCAACAGCACCATCAGAATCGAATCGATCCAAGGCCGGATCGGCCCCTCTTTCCCCCTTCCCGCCGAAATTTCTCTCGTTGCCGACTGTCTGGACAATTACACCAGCCGCTTCGCCCTTGAAGCCTGTTTACCGAATGGAACATTCATGGTGCATGGCGGGATCGAAGGGGGACAGGGGCAGGTTCTGACTTTGAAAAAGGGCGAGTCGCAATTGTTGTCCGAGATTTTTTCCGGTGCTGTTCAGCCGCAAAGAGATATTCCTGTCTCCGGTGACGGGGTTGCGATTATTGCGGGTTTGATGGTGAATGAATTGTTTAGTGTTGTTTTTGGGGAACCCAAGTTGCTTAACCGCTGCCTGGTTGTTGGGCTGGGGGATTTGCATTTTTCGTTTTTGGATGTTTGACAACACTTGACCTGCAGGAATCTCAGCCTTAAGTCATCGCAAACCAAAAAAATATAATTTAAGTCAAAAAGCCAAATTTCTTCATCCGGTAGCGAAAAGCATCAATACCAAGATTGAGTTTCTTAGCCGCCTTCGACTGGTTGCCCTCCGCAATTTCCAGAGACTGGCGAATCAATTCCCGCTCAACATCCTCAATATCAATCCCCTCCGGCGGGATGCGCAAATTCATAGGTCCGGATCCACTCTCTCCCGCGCGTGAAACCATCTCCCCGGGCAGATGCTCCAGCATCAGCGTCTCCTCACTCTCCAGAATGATGGCCCGCTCGATGATGTTGCGCAACTCGCGCACATTGCCCGGCCACTCATACTCTTCGAGGAACTTTCTGGCCATCTTGGAAATACCCTTGACCGTCTTGCCGAACTCCCGGTTGTAGTGCTCAATGAAAAAATCGACCAGCGGCATGATGTCGTCGGGACGTTCCCGCAACGACGGCAGGTAAATAGGAATGACCTGCAGCCGATAGTAGAGATCGTTGCGAAAGCTCTTTTCTTCGATCTTTTTGAGCAATTCCTGGTTGGTTGCTGAGACAATGCGCACGTCAACCGGGATTTCCTTGGTGCCGCCGATGCGACGGAAGGTCCGCTCTTCGAGAATCCGCAGCAGTTTGGCCTGCATGCCGACGTCCATATCGCCGATCTCATCAAGGAAGAGGGTGCCGCCGTCAGCGATTTCAAACAGACCCTTCTTTTGAGCTTTGGCGTCAGTAAAGGCCCCTTTTTCGTGGCCCATCAACTCGCTTTCCAGGAGCGTCTCCGGCATGGCCGCACAGTTGATCGCCATGAACGGCTTGTCTCTGCGGGAGCTTTCGAAATGGATGGCCCGTGCGATCAACTCCTTACCGGTGCCGCTTTCCCCCTGGATCAAGACCGTGCTGGCATCGCTTTTGGCAACCTTGCGCACCATTTCCAGAACCTGCTGCATGTGCCGACTGTTACCGATGATATTCTCAATGCCATATTTGCTGGTCTGAGTGGAACGCAGATGCGCAACCTCCTTGCGCAGTTCCTTGGTGTCCAGTGCCTTCTTGATGATGATTGACAGTTCATCAAGGTTGAACGGTTTGTTGATATAGTCGTAGGCCCCCATGCGCATTGCCTTGACTGCCGTTTCCAGCACACCAAGCGCGGTGACCATGATAACCAGAATGTCTTCATCAATTTCCTTGACCTTCTCAAGAACCTCGAGCCCATCCAGTCCGGGCAACTGAATATCCAGCAGGACCAGTTCGGGAGACTCTTCCTGGATAAACTGGAGGGCATCTTCTCCATTGGCTGCTGTTGTAACGTCATAGCCCTGCTTGACCAGGGACTGCTCCAACGACCAGCGGATCAGGTGTTCGTCATCGACAACCAGTATCTTCGGTTTGCGCACTATAATCTCCTAAGCCAGTTCTTCAATTCGGCGAACCGGCAGTTCAATCGTCACCAGGGTTCCATCACCTCTGCGACTGGACACCTGGATCGCCCCCCCCTGTTGTTCCATGAGTTGGCGGCAGATCGCCAGACCGAGTCCGGTCCCCTGGGTCTTGGTCGTAAAGAAGGGCGTAAAAACTTTCTGCAGGGCCTCAGGAGGGATACCGGGACCGGAATCTCCCACCAGAACCCTCACGACCTCCTTGCCATCCTTGTGAACAAGATCGGTCTGGAGCAACAGCGTACCGCCGCCATCCATTGCCTGGATGGCATTGATGATGATATTAAAAAATACCTGTTGCAGCTGCTTTTCGTCAACCCAAACCGGCGGCAGATTGCGGGTGAACTCCTTAACCTGATGCATATTCCCGGCTTCGGGATGCTGAGCTATGAAGAAAAGTGTCTTTTTGAGAAGTTCGTTCGTATCGACCAGGCCGAAAGACGGCTTGCCGGGTTTGCCGAAATAAAGGAGGTCGGTGGCTGCCTTGTCAAGTCGCGTAATCTGCTCCAGGACCTTGCTGATCACCTCGCGACGGGGGTCTTCTTCCGGAAAATCAGATGCCAGCACGGTAATCGCTCCACTGATGGCCGCCAGGGGGTTCTTGATTTCGTGGGCAATCCCGGCGGACATCTCGCCTACGGAAGCAAGCCGATCGACCCGTTCCAACTGCTGATTATGACAGGTTTGGAGCTCTTCGTTGGCCTGCCGCAACCGATCAACCATGGAGTTGAAGCTTAACATCAGCCGGCCGATCTCGTCCTTCCGGTCCGAACTGAATTGTGCCGTCAGATCACCGGCTTCCACCTGGGCCATCTTGCCCGTAATGGCCCTCAGTGGATGACAGACCAAACGGCGTATCAAGACTGACACTCCGCTCGTCAGCAAAACAATCACTACGAGCATGGACAGGAAGAAAAACTGCGAAGAATCAATCATCTGATTGTTCATTGTCGCCAGCGAGTAGTCAATATTCAGGATCCCGATCACCTTTTCCTCCGGGCTGTGACAGGAGTTGCAGCGGCTCTCGAAATAAATGGGCCTGACAACCCCGAGGGTTTCCCCGTCGGGGCTCGGAAAGACTATGTGTGTTTCACCTCTCTGAAAAGTGGCCAGGTCATGTGCGTTAACCTGCTGGCCGATTTCCCCGGGATCAGCCGAATTGAGAATCCGGCCGTCGGGGTGAAAGATGCGCACACCGAGCAGAAGGGGGTCATTTCCGACCTCCTCGAAAATGGCCTGGACATCACGACTGTTGCCAGTACTCATGGCGCTGGCAACCGATCTCTCTATGACCGACAGCATCAATTCAGCCGCTGACCGGCTGGAACTCGTGATATGCTGATGTTCGCGGTGAATGTGCAGGAATGTCACTGTGCCGATGGCGACACTAAACAGCAGAAACGAGAAGGCGACGACGCGACTGATCAGACTGTTGAAAAGCAAGAAACTACCCCGTAGGACTATGGTTTGTCTGGACCCGCGTCCGGCCGGGACGCATGGTCAACCCGATGCACGGTTTTTGGTTTTATCCGCCCGGGCTCAAAAACAAATTCCCACTCCCGGTAGCTCTCCTTATCACGGAAAGCTTCAAGGTCTTTCGGAAAACCGTCCTGTTGAAACGGCTTGAGAGGACTGGTACTTCGGACCCCGATGATCCGGCCGGCCGGGTCCTTGACAAGCCCCCACTCTTCCCCGGTCATGGGATCACTGTACAATTGACGCAAGTGCCTGACCCGCTGCGGGAAGCGCGGGTCTTTCAATAATTCTTCCAGTCGGGCAGGGTACATCTGCTGTGCCCCATGCCTGACCTGATAGTAGCGACCGATTGCCTGACGATACTGCTCGCCGCGCCAGAGCAGTTCTGCCTCCCTGGCCCGCTGCATCAAGCTCTTCCAGCTCTGGCCGGCAATCCCGGCGGCAAGGCCGAGAATTACTACCATAACAAGAACCAGAATCAGCGCCGACCCACGCTGCCGGGCGCAATGGGAACGAGAACCCGCCCATTTCAGATTATTTTTCATCACCCATCAGGTAAGACAGGATTATTTCATCGAGACTGGCCTCGACGGTTGGTCGCTCCTGCCCGGAGGTCGACGCTGCGGCCGGACGAGAAGTGTCCTGGCCCTCCGCCTGCACCGGCCCTGTTTCAGGTTTCGGCGCTGATGCGGGAGCTGGTTCAGGCTGCGGCGTCACCACGGGCTGTTCCGCTGTTTCAGACATGGGCCTTACCGCAGCAGGAGCTGGACTCTTCTTCTGCCCGGCATTGAAACGAGCGATGGCTTCGTCAAATTCACCGGTCTTGAGGCTGCGCAGCATGCCCTTATGCTGCTCTTTCATCAGGTCTTCGACAACCTTTTCCAGGTTATCTACCTTGGTAATATCTGCATAAGAAGTCTTTCGCGACGCGAGAATCGTCCCCCCATGATAGAGCAGGGAAATGATATTGGGGCTGCCCAGGCCGCCATCTTCGGTCTGGATGTGGTAGACAACACCCTTGTAGCTAAAGTTATGATTAAAACCGACAACCATCTCTGCTCCTCACGCCTCACGCCTCACGTAAGATTGTTACACAGCCCCGCACTTCAAGACAAGGCTGGCAATCACTGCCCCGATGACTTACCACCTGAATCCGCGAGGATTTCCTTGATTTTGGCAACCGCTTCCATGGCGTCGGCAGCATAGATATCAGCTCCGATACTATCAGCATATTCCGGGGTGACGACTGCACCTCCGACCATAGTAAATACTTTGATGCCGGACTCCCTCAATCTGGCCAGGGTTGTCTCCATCTGGTTCAGGGTCGTCGTCATCAGGGCCGACAGGCCGACAGCGTCCACCTGTTGCTCCAGGGCCGTATCGAGAATTTTTCCGGCGGGCACGTTTTTGCCGAGATCAATCACTTCGAAGCCATGATTCTCTAGAAGCGTACAGACGATATTTTTGCCGATGTCATGGATATCGCCTTCGACCGTGGCCATCAGGATCTTGCCAAGACTCGGACCAACTTCTCCGCCCATGACTTCTTTAAGATGAGCGAAAGCCGTCTGCATGGTTTCGGCCGACTGCATCACCTGCGGCAGGAAAATCCGATTATCGGCAAAGCGTCGGCCGACTTCTTCCAGGCCGGGCAACAAACCTTCGTTGCTGATCCGCATCGCCTCCACCCCGCTGGCCAGAGCTTCATTGACCAGAGGAATGATGCCTTCGTGATCACCGGCAATGATGGCACCGGCCAACCGCTGCTCAATATCGATTTCCTGGCCAACTTCGCTCACCGCGGGAGCTTCCTGTGCGGGCTGTCCTGAATATTGTGCAATATAATCTTCCGCCCTCTCATCCTGACAGAGCAGCACCCGGGCCGCCCGGAAGGCATCCATCATACGACCGTCTTTCGGATTGATGATCGCAGCTTTGAGACCAGCCTCAAGCGCCATGGCAAAAAATGCCGCCGACAGGATCGGGCGGGAAGGCAGCCCGAAAGAGATATTACTGACCCCCAGAGCCGTGGCAAGGCCAAGTTCGTCACGAACTAACCGCAACGCCCGCAGGGTTTCCAGGGCACGTTTTTGTTCGGCGGAAACGGTCAAGGTCAAACAGTCGATGACAATATCCTGTTTCGGTAATCCCGCTGCTTCAGCTGCAGTGAGGATTCTGCCGGCAACCTCCAGGCGGCCTTCCGCCGTCTCGGGAATACCCTTCCCGTCAAGAGCCAGGCCGATCACGGCAGCACCGTAGCGCCTGGCAAGGGGAAGAACCCGCTCGAGGCTTTGCTGCTCACCCGTCACCGAATTGATCAACACCTTGCCATCCGCTGCCTGAAGGCCTCTTTCCAGTGCCACCGGGTCCGAGCTGTCAAGAACCAACGGAGCCATAGCTGCACCGGCGGCTGCGTAAACAGCCCTCTCCAGCGCGGCGGCCTCGTCAACCCCGGGCAGCCCGCAGTTGATATCAAGCAGATCGGCACCGGCAACAGTTTGCTCGCGGGCCTCCTTGCGGATATAGGCCGTCTTGCCGGAGCGCAGTTCTTCGCTGTAGCCTTTTTTACCCGTCGGGTTGATCCGTTCGCCGATCAGCGCGCAGGGCGCTTCGCCGCCAATCTCCACCACGGAAGTCCGACTGGATAGAAAACCTCGGCGCACCGGTGGACTCCATTCCAGCGAGTAGCTGTTCAGAGCCTCGCGCATTGCCCGGATATGCTGCGGCGTGGTTCCACAACACCCGCCGATGATGCGGGCACCCAGCGCGATCAGGCGTTCATGGTAGGCCGTCATCTCCTCAGGAGTTCCTGGGAAGATCGTCAGACCGTCACGCAGAACGGGCAGGCCTGCGTTGGCCTGCGCAATCAACGGGCGCGGCGTGACTGTTCGCATCTTCTCCAGCACCTTGAAAATCCCGTCAATGCCGAGGCCGCAGTTGGAGCCGATCACATCGACCTGCAGCCCATCGAGGGTGACAGCCGCTGCTTCGGGCGATGTGCCGAGAACCGTCCGCCCTGCATCGTCAAAGGTCATCTGCGCAATCACCGGCAGAGCGCACACCTCGCGGCAGGCAATAATTCCGGCACGCAATTCACGAATATCGAGAAAGGTTTCAAAATTGATCAGGTCTGCTCCGGCTCCGGCCAGGGCGGAAATCTGCTCGGCAAAGATGTCGACCATCTCCTGGAAACCGGCATCCCCCACCGGCTCCAGGAAACGTCCAGTAGGACCAACAGAGCCGGCTACAAAGG
The DNA here is from genome assembly GCA_030630015.1 of Desulfuromonadales bacterium. Lineage (GTDB taxonomy): Bacteria > Desulfobacterota > Desulfuromonadia > Desulfuromonadales > BM103 > JAQYVZ01. The sequence goes on from DAOVNV010000028.1 coordinate 7,166, forward strand.
TTTCCGGGCCCGCTGCCTGCCGGGCCAGGTCAACAGCCCGGCGATTGAGTTCGTCGACACTGTCGCCCAACCCGTAATGGGCCAGTTTCGTCCGTGACCCACCGAACGTATTGGTCTCCAGGATGTCGGCACCCGCCTCGGCATATTCCCTGTGAATGCCGGAAACAACCTCGGGGAACAGACGGTTCATCTCTTCAGGACACCCCCCGGGCGCCAAGCCTCTCTCCTGAAGCATGGTGCCCATGGCACCGTCAAAGATCAATACACGTTCTGCGATTGCCTGATGAAAACGGGTCAAGTTATTCACTCCTGACGGGAACATTCGAGAGGTCCCCTGCAGGGGCCGACATTTCTTCAACCAGGCTGTAATCGGGAGAAACCGGTTGTCTCAGGTCAACATGCCCTTTAAGGGTTTCGACTGGCACGCCTTCAACCAGGATACGTACCTGACGTAAATGCGGAAAATTGACGGTCAGGGTGTTGGTCAAAGCATATACAGTCAGCAGTTCGCTCTGGGTCCCACCCGGATGACCATTCACCATGTCGGCACTGAAATCGATTGAAACCAGAGGGCCATCGATCTGCAGACCGAGCAAGGAGGTATTCGCGGGCAGCACTTCGACCAACGAACCGGTAGGCCCGGCAATCAACGCCTGAACCGCCGCCCGGAGACAATCCTCCTCGGCAGTGCATTCCTCGATTTCACACGTTTCTGCAACCAGGTGACTGCCATCCTCTGCCGAGAAGTAAAGGATTATCTCGCGCTGCAGCAGCGGCTTTTCGACGGCCACCTCTTGAGAAGGCCGGGGGGCTGACGGACGGGACAGATAGCTGAGCAGGGCCCAACCGAGCACGACAACTAATATGACAATCCCGGCCCAGAGAAGATATCGACTACGAGCCTTGCCGGAGCCGGAGCCTGTTTTTCTGAAATTTCTTTCAGACATATTCAATCCAGGGAAATAGTGGCAACATTATCCAAGGAATCCCCAAGGAAGGCACCGCCCACCTGTTTGAAGCGATCGGGGATATCGGTCACGAAATAACGGGGTTCAGCGGTCGACGATACCTGGCGTCGAAGTCCTTCCTGCTGGAGCAGGGCAGCAACCGTTTTGGCGGTCTCTTCAGCGGAATCGATTAATACTACACTATCCCCGACGATGTTTTGAAGAGTCCTTTTCAAAAGGGGATAGTGCGTACAACCCAGAACCAGGGTATCAATGTCGTGTTCCAGCAGAGGCCTGACATACTCATGCGCAGCCATCCTGGCAACTTCATGATCCGCCCAGCCTTCTTCAGCAAGCGGGACAAACAATGGACAAGCGGCAGCAAAAACAGACACGTTCGGGTTGCCATTCAGGATTGCCCGCTCATAGGCTCGACTGCGAACGGTTCCCTCGGTCCCGATCACGCCGATCCGCCCGGAATGCGAAACCTCCAGCGCCCGGCGGGCGCCGGGAACAATGACTCCGACAATCGGCACCTGAAAATTCTCCGCCAGTTGCTCAAGGGCAACCGCCGAAGCGGTGTTGCACGCCACCACGATCAGCTTGACCTGCTGATCAATCAGAAAGCGCGCTGCCTCGCCGGCATATCGGCAGACCGTAGGAGCACTCTTGGTGCCGTAGGGAACCCGGGCCGTATCACCGAGATAGACCAGGTCCTCGGCAGGGATCTGGCGACGCAGTTCCCGAAGAACCGTCAGTCCGCCAACCCCGGAATCAAAAACTCCAATTGCACGTTCCGGCACGTTAAAAACCTCGCTTTACCAAGATGTTACAAGGTGGACTACTGTAGTGAGACGATGAGAAAAAGTCAAGAAGTATAGGGGGTTTTTCCACTTTGTCACAAGCAAAAAAACTGTTATCATTCATGTTGAACAGCAGAGCACTCAGAAACCCGATAATTGAGAAGAAAGGGAAGAAAGTGGACTTCGCCTCGGTCATGAAATTTCTGCAGCAGTTTGAGACAGACAAAGTCATCGACTACCTGAAGACACTCAACCTGCAGGAGTTGATTAAGAACCCTTATTTTCTCGGCGGGACAGGCGCTCTCGGGATCATCGCGTTTCTGATGCGTTGGAAGGTGCTGCTGGTTGTCATCCTTACCCTTGCCGGCTTTGTTGCCCTGCTCTCCTACACCCTGGAACAGGGGACCTCACTGGAAGGCGGTGTCGCAAACGATGCCCTGCTGGTTTTTGTCGGCGGCGGTGCAATCATCGTTTTTATGGTCATTTACCTGCTGTTTATTCGTGGCGAGTAGATAGCCGACATAACCGGATCATTACACGAGTTATCAATTCAGAACTTTCCTTCCACAAGAACCCATTGGCAACCCAGGGTCTTGCTTGGAGCATTAAAATGCCAACGAGGAACAAATGGCTTATCCCATAAAAAAACGAGATCTACTTCTGATTGGCCTGGCGGTTCTTATTCTGGCGTTCCTCTGGCAGGCGCCACCCGAATCAACCAGCCGGGTTCCTTACGACGAAACGCATCGCGAGTATTATGATCTGGCCAGCAGCGACGGCAAGAAGGCCGCCGAGAAGTTTTGCGCCGACTGTCATAATGATGACGACGTTGTCTTCCCTGACGATCATCCACCTAAAGCCCGCTGCCTGTTCTGTCACAAACTGAAAAGGGACTGACCTCCGTTATTTCACAGTGCACAGTCCGTGTAAACGCCCTGTGCACGTGATTGCACGGCAGACAGATCCGCAATAGGTGGGGTTTCGGCTCCGCCCGGTCTTTGGCACATCGTTTGCTTCTATCTCGGTCGTGCGATGTACGAGCAAGACAGCCTCCCCGGGAGTAAAAAAATGACTAAAGCTGAAGCCCAAACCAGCCCAACTTCTCGCATCAACTACCTGGATGCCCTGCTGTACCTGCTGGCAGGCGGCGCAATGTTTGTTATCAGTATTTCATTCCTGCTCTGGCTGCGTTTCTGAGCCCGACAACCCCCTGAACGGAAATCCAGACAAAAAAAGCCCCGCAACACCGGAGGGGATGGGTCACGGGGCAATAACAAAATTGTCGTCATCCTTTCATAAAATCGGACATCAATCAACTAAAATCCTCTAATCTTTCAGCAAACAGGGCTGTAACTGCGCAACGTTTGTCTCCCCGAAGCATAGAATCAACATGGGGCCGACTTCCCAAGAAGCCAGCCCCCTGCTTGTCATTACTATTTTCCCTTGGCAATCAATCCGCCGCAGGGGAAGGCGCCACTGTGTCGCTGTCGCCTGAAGATTTCTTGCGCGGCAGAACCAGGTTCAGCACCACGGCAACGATGCCGGCCAGACCGATTCCTTTGAGGGTCACGACCCCCAATTCGAGAGTCATGCCGCCCATCCCGGCAACAATGGTCAGGGCAACAATGATCAGGTTGCGCGCTTCCATCAGGTCATCGCCGGAACGAACCAGGGTATTCAGACCGACAACTGCAATCGTTCCGAACAAAAGGAACAGGATGCCGCCCATAACCGGCACAGGAACAGTCTGCAGAATCGCCCCGAGTTTACCGACGAAGGCCAACCCGATGGCCGTGATTGCCGCCCAGGTCATGACGAGCGGATTGAACATCTTGGTCAGAGCAACAGCACCGGTCACTTCGCTGTAAGTGGTATTGGGAGGCCCACCGAGAAAAGAGGCCATGGTCGTCGCCAGACCGTCACCAAGCAAAGTCCGGTGAATACCGGGATTCTTAAGGTAGTCCTTGCCGGACACGGACCTGATCGCAAGAATGTCGCCGAAATGCTCGATGGCCGGTGCAATGGCGACCGGCAGCATGAACAGAATCGCCTCAAGATTCCATGTCGGGAAAACGAAATCAGGCATCGCCAGCCAGGGGGCCTGCTGCACCGGGGTGAAATCGACCATGCCCATCAGCAGGGCGACCAGGTAACCGGCGCCTAGACCGCAGAGAATCGGGATCAGTTTGGCAAGGCCACGTGCGAGCAATGCAACGAGGATGGTGACTGCCAGCGATACTCCGGAAACGATCATGGCCGTATTCTGTGGGATCAGTGCCACCGCGCCGTCGCCGGTCCGACCCATGGCCATATGCACAGCCACCGGGGCGAGGATCAGACCGATGACCATGATTACCGGGCCAGTGACCACCGGCGGGAAAATCCGCGCCACGAATTCAACCCCGCGCAGTTTGACCACGCCGCTGAGCACAGCATAGAAAATTCCGGCGGCCGCCAGACCGCAAAGAGTGCCCGGTATTCCCCAGGTCTGTACGCCATAAACAATCGGAGCGATAAACGCGAATGACGAAGCCAGGAAAACCGGCACCTGCCGCTTGGTCACAAGTTGGAACAGCAGAGTGCCCGCACCGGCGGTAAACAACGCGACGCTTGGGTTCAACCCGGTCAGCAACGGCACCAGGACCAGCGCCCCGAATGCGACAAAAAGCATCTGCGCTCCAACCACAATGAGCTTGGGGTTAAAAAATGATTCTTCCTGATTTACATCATGGTTCACGAGTGATTCTCCTGTATCGTCAATGGGTTACTTGGTTCCAAAAATCTTGTCGCCGGCATCACCCAGGCCGGGCAGGATATAGCCCTGTTCATTGAGTTTTTCGTCGATGGCAGCAACATAGATCTCGACATCGGGATGAACCTCCTGCAGGCGCTGAATTCCCTCGGGAGCAGCGACCAGGAACAGACCACGGATTTGTGTGCAGCCGGCCTCCTTGAGCATGTCGATCGTTGCAATCAGGCTGCCGCCAGTAGCAAGCATTGGGTCGAGGATGAGGGCCATACGATCGCTGATCCTGCTGGCTAGTTTCTTGAAATAAGGCACCGGCTCAAGAGTCTCTTCATTCCGATAGAGGCCAACAACACTGACTCGAGCACTCGGGATGAGATCGAGAACCCCGTCCATCATGCCGAGGCCGGCCCTCAAAATCGGGACAACGGTGATCTTTTTGCCCTTGATCTGGTCCACTTCAACCGGGCCTGCCCAACCACTGATGGTCGCTTTTTCGGTTTCCATGTCCTTGGTCGCTTCATAGGTCAGCAACCGGGCAACCTCCGAAGCGAGGTCACGAAAATCCTTGGTGCTGATATCGTCCTTACGCATCAACCCCAGCTTATGCTTAACCAGGGGATGTCCAACCTCAAAAACAGCCACAGCAATCTCCTTTTTCGACGCAGGCATTCAATAAATCCTATACCGCCGGCAAGCATATCCGGACAAAGCTTCGGGGTCAATCCCGCATTTTAATCAAACTCGAATCCACAAAAAACCAGCAACAAATGATGACTGTGAAACGCTAATCTGCGATGATGAAAATCATGTCAGATCCTCTGCCTGGAATAAGTATCGGCGAAGCAGAATCGGAACCGATGTCAGAACAATGGCGACCGTTGCCATCCCGATTGGAAGCGCCTGACATTCCCGGAGCACTTTCCAAACGACAGATGCGCAACTGGTCACTGGTTCTCAAGGCCCGCCTGATCCCCTGCCGATCGGAGCGTCAAACATTTCGCCATCAGCTTCTGGTCCCGATGACATCCTTTGACGCAGCCATCAGGGAACTGCGTCAGTACGAGGTCGAGAACCGGGGCTGGCCGCCTCCGCCACCCCAACTACAGCCATCGAACAACAATTTGTTTGCCACCGTCTGGACTCTGATCGCACTGGCTGTTTTTCACGATGTGACTCTGACCAGCGTCAACCTGATGGGTCACACACCGGTCGACTGGCTGACCCTCGGCAACGCGCATGCCGGAAAAATTCTCGCGGGTGAGTGGTGGAGACTCGCTACGGCCCTGACCCTTCACTCGGGCTGGCTGCACCTGATGAGCAACCTGCTGATCGGCGGAGTCTTCATCGTCCGCCTTTGCCGTGACCTCGGTTCGGGACTAGGCTGGAGCCTGCTGCTTGCCAGCGGCATCTTCGGCAATCTGCTCAATGCCTGGCTGCAATCGCCCGACCACCGGGCCGTGGGTGCGTCCACTGCCATTTTTGGCGCCGTCGGGCTGCTCGCCGCAATCAGCCTGGTACGTTATCGCCACAACCTGCGCCCGCAACGACGCTGGGCACTGCCGATTGCCGCCGCTCTCGGGTTGCTTGCCATGCTGGGTGCGGGTGGAGAGCAGACGGATCTGGGCGCACACCTGTTTGGCTTTCTGTTCGGACTGCTGTTCGGGGCGGCAACCGAATTTGTTCTGGAATACCTGGGAAGGCCTGGCAAAAAACTGAATGCCCTGCTGGCACTGGCAGGAGCCGGGGTCCTTGTCGGTGCCTGGTATGCGGCTTTGCACTACGGCGGTTGACGAGCGCTGTCAACCAGACAAAACCAGCTTGACGGTTGAGCAATTAACGGTAAGGTTTTTTACGTACTCTGGATTGCCTGTCAAAAAATCTGACAAAGGAGCAAACCTTCTATGAAAAACTGGCCGTTCTGGATCGGCTGCCTGGCTGCCGTCATCATCATTATCGTCTACCTGCAATTCTTCCGGGTTGAACAGCCAGAACCAGTCAGTGTGCCGGCCCCGACCCCGGTCGCACAACCGGAGAAGCCGGAGATCCTCCACCCGATAGATAAAACTGCAACCGAAGATAAGGCAGCCGAACCGATCATCGATCTCGCAGAGCCCCTGCCGGAGCTTCAGCAAAGTGATGAAAAGATGGAGGATATCCTCTCCAGGCTATTTGCCGAGCAACGGCTTGACCGCTTCTTTCTGCTTGAGCACATTATCGAGCGTTTCGTGGTCATGGTCGACAACCTGCCCCGCCAGAACCTGCCCGTAACCCATCGGCCCCTCAAGAAAATTCCAGGCATTTTCCTGGCGACAGGGGACAGGGAAGACAGGAAAATCGCTCCGGCCAACTACAAGCGTTACTCCCCCGTAATCACACTGCTGGAAAAGGCGGACTCGCAACAGGTTGTGGCGGTCTATGTCAAACTATACCCTCTGTTTCAGGAAGCATATCAGGGGCTGGGCTATCCGAAGGCCTATTTCAACGACCGCTTGATCGAGGTGATTGAGCATCTTCTGGCAACACCAATCGTGGCAGACCCGATCCGCCTGATGCAACCGAAGGCGCTCTATCATTATGCTGATCCGGAACTCGAAGCTCTTTCGGCGGGCCGGAAAATCCTGATCCGGACCGGCCCGGAGAACGCCGAACGCATCAAGAATATCCTGAGGGAATATCGCAAGGGGTTGACGGCCGCCAAGGTGAACGATTGAACATCAGGCAGAAAGAAGCAGCCCAGCGACGGGCTGATCGCATCCAGGCGTTTAACGAGGAGCTTGCAGAGCTGCGCGCCGAGGAGGTCATCACCCTGTCAGAGGAGGACCGATCCCGCGTAGAAGCGCATCACTCCGAGCTGTTGGCCGATTATGCAGAACAGTTTGACATTGATGTTAGTGGAACCGGCAAGCAACTCTCCTGGGGAATGC
>DAOVNV010000195.1 GCA_030630015.1 Desulfuromonadales bacterium
CTGGATGTCGCCCTTTCCATCGGGGTGCAGAAGATGGTGCGTTCCGACAAGGCTTGTGCGGGAGTCGCGTTTACCATCGACACAGAGACTGGATTTCCTGATGTCGTTCTGATTAATGCGGCTTGGGGGCTGGGTGAAAATGTGGTGCGCGGGGCCGTCAACCCCGATGAGTATTATGTTTTCAAGCCCACGCTGAAGAAGGGGTTCCGACCTGTGATCAGCAAGGCGATTGGCAGCAAGAAGCGGAAAATCGTCTATACCGAGGAGGGCGGCAAGGGAACGACTCGCGAGATATCCGTCCCTGCCGAGGATCGCCAGCGGCCCTGTCTTGATGACGCCGAGTTGCTTGAACTGGCACGACTGGCCTGCATTATTGAGGATCATTACGGTCGGCCCCTGGATATCGAATGGGCCAAGGACGGTGAGAGTGGCGAGTTGTTTATCGTCCAGGCACGGCCGGAAACGGTGCAGGCTGCCAGACAGGTCCAGATCCTTGAGACTTATCGGCTGAAAGAGGAGGGTGAGGTTCTTGCTGTGGGCAAGAGCGTGGGGAGCAAGATCGGAGCCGGCCCGGTCATGGTGATCAGGAACCCCCATCAAATTGAGCGTTTCGAAACAGGTTGCGTGCTGGTGACGGACATGACGGATCCGGATTGGGAGCCGGTCATGAAAAAAGCCGCGGCCATCGTGACCAACCGGGGCGGCAGGACCTGTCATGCTGCCATCGTCAGTCGTGAACTTGGTATCCCCTGCGTTATCGGCACCGGGGATGGCACTGCTCGTATCCAGGAAGGAGAACCGGCAACTGTCTCCTGTGCTGGTGGAGATGTCGGGCGGGTCTACCGGGGGTTGCTCGACTTTGATGTGGAGAAAATGGATATCGGGACCCTCAAACGTCCCCGGACCCGGGTCATGATGAATCTGGCCAATCCGGAGCAGGCTTTGACCCTGTCACGGATTCCAAATGATGGCGTCGGTCTGGCACGAATCGAATTTATCATCAACAACGTGATCCAGGCTCATCCCCTGGCGCTGCTTTACCCGGAGAAGGTGGAAGACAGGAAATCCCGGGAGCAGGTCAGAGCCCTGATCGCTGGATATGCTGATGGTGGGGAGTTCTTCTGCGATAAACTGGCTCAGGGGGTGGCGACCATCGCCGCAGCTTTTTACCCCAATGATGTCATCGTGCGGATGAGTGACTTCAAGACCAATGAGTATGCCGGGTTGCTGGGAGGTGCATCTTTTGAGCCTGAAGAGTCCAACCCGATGATCGGCTTTCGGGGTGCCTCCCGTTATTATGATGAGCGTTATCGGGAAGGCTTCCTCCTCGAGTGTCGAGCCATGAAGAGGGTTCGTGAAGAAATGGGTCTCTCCAACGTCAAGCTGATGATCCCTTTTTGCCGCACAGTCGAGGAGGGGCAGCGGGTGCTTGACGTCATGCGAGAGGCCGGACTGGTACGGGGTCAGGCTGGTCTTGAGGTTTATGTCATGTGTGAGATACCCTCCAACGTGATCCTTGCGGAAGACTTTGCTGAGATCTTCGATGGGTTTTCGATCGGCTCGAATGACCTCACCCAGCTTATTCTCGGCCTTGATCGCGATTCGGAAATCGTCGCCCACCTCTATGATGAGCGGAATGCCGCAGTGAAAAAAATGATTGCCGATGCCATCAGGCGGGTGCGCGCTGCCGGCCGCAAGATCGGCATCTGCGGCCAGGCACCGAGCGATTATCCCGAGTTTGCCGAGTTCCTGGTGGAATGCGGGATCGACAGTATCTCTCTCAACCCGGATACGGTCCTGTCCACGACCTTGCGTCTTCTAGAAGTTGAAGACAAAATCCAGAAGGTCAGAGGCGACGCTGAGCGCTGAGCGAGGCGCAATGAGGTGCAAATCTCTCTGTTTTCTGACCTACGCAACAAACACTTGCAGCGAGCCGACCTCTTCAATGGATGCTTCAACCGTGTCGCCACTCTGCAGTACACTCACTCCGGCCGGGGTGCCGGTCAGCAGGATATCCCCCGCTTCCAGGGTGAAGTAGTAAGACATTTCCGCGATAATCTGTGCAACCGAACGCATCATGTCGGAGCTGTTGCCATCCTGGCGCAATTCGCCGTTGACCGATAGCTTGAGATTTAAATCCTGTGGGTCTTCGACGGCGTCTGCAGGGACAAAGTCCGAAAGAGGACAAGAGGTATCGAAAGCCTTGGCGATCTCCCAGGGGTGCCCCTTGTCCTTGAGCTTGTTCTGCACATCCCGCAGGGTCAGGTCGATGGCCACGCCATAGCCGGCAGCATGCTCCAGGGCGTCCTCCGGCTGGATATTTTTGCCTTCTTTACCGATCAGAACCGCGAGTTCGACTTCGTGGTGACATTCGTCGGAATAGCTCGGGATAATGACTGTGCCTCCGTCACGGACGATGCAACTGGCGGGTTTCATGAACAGGATCGGGCTGTCGGGGACGACGTTGCCGAGTTCTTTGACGTGTTCGGCGTAGTTGCGTCCGATACAGATGATTTTCCCCACCGCAACGTCTTGTCCCTGGCCTCTGATTTTTACGGTAACCATGAGTGTTCTCCTTGGTTTGAACTGACTGTTTCAGGTTAAACACACTACAGACTTCTCCCCAAAAAGCAAAGTAGGATATGTTATGATGAGAGTGTTCTGAAGACATTTTGTACAGAGAGTCTCAATCATGTTCCTGCCGGTCGGCGACATTCCCAACCCCCAAAGCACTCCCTACGTCAATTATGTTCTGATGGGGTTGAATGTCGCTGTATTTGTCATCATAACCCTCCCTCTGTCAGCGGCTCGTCCGGATCTGAACGACCCCCTGTTGATCGAATATCTGAGAACCTTTGGTGGTGGCGGCCCATGGCCGGTCCAGGCCATATACGAGAGGGTTTCCGCGTACGATCTGGTCGTTTTTCAGTATGGCTATAGGCCGGCGGAGTCTTCCTTGCCCACGATGTTTTCTGCCATGTTCCTGCATGCCAACTGGATGCATCTGGCCGGCAATATGCTGTTCCTTTGGATTTTTGGCGATAATGTTGAGCACCGCCTCGGGCGCGTTGGTTATTTGTTGGCCTATCTTGGTGCCGGGCTGGTCGCGACGTTTTTCTTCGGCATGTTCGTTCCAGAATCCCAGGTGCCGATGATTGGCGCATCGGGGGCCATTTCAGGTGTCCTCGGACTCTACTTCCTGTGGTTCCCCCGCAACCAGGTCAAGGTTTTCATTTTTCTGTTTCCCCTGATAATGACCACGGTCCTGATATCGGCCAGGATCGTACTCGGTTGTTACCTGTTGATCGACAATCTGCTGCCTTTCCTGATGACCAGCGGTGAAGGAGGCGGGGTGGCGCACGGGGCACACATCGGGGGCTTTCTGGCAGGTGTCGGCCTGGCCTATGCCATTGATCGTTTCCCTGGGCTGCTGCGGCAGAGAGCCCAGTCATCCGGAAAAGCTGCGGCCCCCTCTGTCGAGAAGGATGTCGTTTCCGATATTGTTCGTTCTGTCAATACGGGCGAACTGGCTCATGCCGCAAAGTGTTATCCCCTGTTGGAGGGCCGGGTCGGGCGGAGCCGGCTGGCGACCGGCAACTTACTGACTATCGGTGAGTTCCTTCTTGATACTGGTGAGCCGGAGCAGGCTCTCAGCGTTTTTCGTCGGTTGATCTCGGAGCGCCCCGGCGATGCCAGCCTGGATCGCGCTTATCTGGGCGCCGGTAAAGCGATGCTGCACAAGGCACGCTGTGACACCTCCGCCTGGCATTATTTCATGGCGGCGGTTGACCTGGCGCAGACCTCGACGCTGGCTGATGAGGCTAGGAGTCATCTGCGGATGATCGAGGAGCGTAAGGGGTAAGTGAGGTACGTGGAACGCGGCACGCGGTACGTGGAGAATCAAGTTCACTGATACGATCAGTGTTACTCATTGCGATAATTCTTCGAACTCAGAACTCAGAACTCAGAACTCAGAACTCAGAACTCGAGGCTGTTAAATTCATGTACGATTATTTTCCATACGATTATCCCCTGTTTCGTCCTCCCAGCGAGGCGCGCAGTCAGATCTTCCAGATCACCCTTGGCTGTTCGCAGAACAGCTGTACCTTCTGCGGTATGTACAAAATGAAACACTTCCGGGTTCGCCCGGTTGAGGAGATCTTCGCGGAGATCGAGAGCCTCCCCGTTGCACATCGCCCATATGTGCAGCGGATTTTTCTGGCGGACGGAGATGCCCTGGTCTATCCGCAGGTCGGCCTTGTCAAAATTCTGGAAAGATTGTCAGAGTGCTTTGTCAACCTGACCCGTATTGGCATTTATGCTTCGCCAAACAGC
>DAOVNV010000052.1 GCA_030630015.1 Desulfuromonadales bacterium
CTGCCGGATAACAGCGGGCTCAGGCTGCGCTTTCCGGCGCCCTTCATCAGCCGGGACCGTACCCTGCCAAACCTGACAGCAGAGCCCTTCCGTGATCGCCACCCCGAGTTCATTCCCGGCGACAAGGATCAGCCGACAATTATTTTCTTTACCGGCTGCGCCATCAACTACATGTACCCGGAAATTGGCGAGGCGATGCTCAAAACCCTGCAGTTTCTTGGCATCAACGTTATCATCCCGAAAGACCAGGGCTGCTGCGGCCTGCCTGCAGTCAGCGCCGGCGACGGGGAAACAGTCGAAAAACTCGCTGAGCAGAATTTGTCCGCCCTCTCCGCGCATCCCGCTGACTGGATTGTCACTGCCTGCGCCTCCTGTAATGCCGGCATCGGAGAGATCTATGCAAAGCTGGGAGAGGAATTCGGTCCAATGACCGCCAAGGTTAAAGACATCTTCGTGTTCCTCATCGAGCAAGGCTTTGCTGATAAACTTGCGGAGCTGCCCGCACCGGAGGAAACGGTCCGGGTCACCTACCACGACCCCTGCCACCTGCGCACCCAGGGGATCACGCGCGAACCGCGGCAGATCCTCGAGGCCCTGCCCCAGGTCGAGTACATCGAGATGGAGGATGCCGGCACCTGCTGCGGCATGGGCGGCACCTACTCCGTCTACCATTACGAAACCAGCAAGAAGATCGGTGCGAAAAAGGCGGGACATATAGAGGAGAGCGGCGCCGAACTGGTTGCCACCGACTGCCCCGGCTGCATCATGCAGTTACAGGACAATATCAACCACGCCGGCGGCAAACAGAAGGCGGTGCATATTCTCGACCTGGTTGCGGCGTGTCTTCCGTAAAGGCAGGGACGCGGAACGAGGGACGTGGGACGCGAAAACCCAACGTCAAAAGCGTTTCACGCAAAGTTCGCAAAGTTCGCTAAGTTTAAACCCCAGAACCAAAAGCTATTGGTTTTGTTTTTAACCAAAATCCACACTTTGAGGTTCTCGCTTTACTTTGCGTACTTCGCGGACTTGAGTGAGCAACGCGAACGGGCGTGAAAAGATATTACAAAAAATATTTCCGGTTCTGCACCATTCATGGTTAAAATGCTCACCTGAACCGTCAACACTTATCACTGACATATTTTAACGGGAGGTTCCTATGCAGCACGCCAAATCCTCATCGCTTTTCAGCAGAGCCCAGGCCGTCATCCCGGGCGGCGTCAACAGCCCGGTGCGCGCCTTCAAATCAGTTGGTTGCGATCCGCTGTTCATCAGCCGTGCCGAAGGTTCGCGCATCTTTGATGCCGATGGCAACAGCTATATCGACTATGTCGGCTCCTGGGGGCCGATGATCCTCGGTCACTGCCACCCGAAGATCGTCGAAGCGATCCAGCAGGCCGCGGCTACCGGGGCTTCATTCGGCGCCCCGACCGAACGGGAGATCGAACTGGCCGAAATGGTCTGCGCCGCCTATCCGAATATCGAGAAAGTGCGCATGGTCTCCTCCGGCACCGAGGCGACCATGAGCGCTATCCGCCTGGCACGCGGCTATACCGGCCGCGACAAGATCCTGAAATTTGACGGCTGTTACCACGGTCACGCCGATTCCCTGCTGGTCAAGGCCGGCTCGGGCCTGGCCACCTTTGGTGTACCGACCTCCCCCGGCGTTCCGGCTGACTTTGCCAAACACACCCTGACGGCAACCTACAACGATCTTGCAGAGGTCAAGCAGATGGTCGCCGCCAATAAAGACGAAGTCGCCTGCATCATCCTCGAGCCGATTGCCGGCAACATGGGCTGCGTACCGCCCAAGACCGGTTTTCTCGAAGGCCTGCGCGAATTCTGTACCGACAAAGGGATTGTGCTGATCATCGACGAAGTCATGACTGGCTTCCGGGTTGCTTACGGCGGCGCGCAGGAGCGCTTCAACGTCTACGGCGACCTGGTCTGCCTCGGCAAGATCATCGGCGGTGGCCTGCCGGTCGGCGCGTTCGGCGGCAAACAGGAGATCATGGAACATCTCTCACCAGAGGGCGGCGTCTACCAGGCCGGCACCCTGTCCGGCAACCCTCTGGCCATGAGCGCCGGCATTGCCACTCTCAAACTGTTGCAACAGGATGGCTTCTACGAGCTGATCGAGGAGAAGAGCGCCTACCTGGCACAGGGCCTGCGCGACGCGGCCGCGTCGACAGGGGTTCCCACCTCGCTGCAAAGGGTTGGCGGCATGTTCTGCACCTATTTTCAGGCTGAAGAAGTCAGCGCCTTTGCCGATGTTAAACCGGAAACGCCCGGCATCTTTGCCAAATTCTTCCGCACCATGCTGGATGAAGGCATCAACCTGGCCCCCAGCCAGTATGAGGCCGGCTTCATGAGTGCGGCGCATTCGACCGAGGATATGGACAAAACCATCGAGGCCGCCCGCAAGGCGTTCCAGAAACTGTAGCTTTCGAGTAGCCTGCCGTCGCCAAGACTATGGCGTGGTAAACGTGTAGCGGGAAAATCCCAACCAACAACCAGAACGGGGACGTCTCTTTAAGAGCGTCCCCGTTTCTGCAGGTTTTCGTGATCTGCCGTGGAACCGGGACAGCTTGCCACGCCGTAGCCTCGGCGAAGGCGGGTCCCCTCAGGTTGTCAGTGCCGGACGTTTTTCAAAACAAGCCTGACCGGGAGCAGGAAGGAGGATAAGAAGAGGAGGCAGGCGGCCACAACGATCGAAGGGCCGGTCGGCGTGTCCCACAGGAAGGAGCCGTAGAGGCCGCTGCCGACAGCACAGCAGCCGATCAGGCTGGCGAGGATCGCCATGGCCTCAGGATTCGGGGCAAAACGTCGGGCCGTTGCGGCAGGAATGATCAGCAGGGAAGTGACCAGCAGCATCCCCACCACCTTCATCATCAGTGCGACCGACAGGGCGATCAGTCCGAGAAAAAACCAATTGATCCGGTCCACGGCAAGGCCTTCCACCCGGGCCAGGTCCTCATGAATGGTAATTGCCAGCAACGTTCTCCAGATCAGGAGCAATCCGGCCAGGGCCAATCCGCCCCCGCCGTAAATCCAGAGCAGGTCGCTCGTTGTAATCGCCAGGATATCGCCAAACAGGTAGGCCATCAGGTCAATACGGACATCCTCCATGAAAGCCAGTGACACCAGGCCCAAGGAGAGTGCGCCATGGGCAAGGATACCCAGCAGGGTGTCACTCGCCAACTGTCGCTGACGCTGCCCGAAAAACAACAGAATTGCGATGCCCTGGCAGACCACCACGATCCCCAGGGTCAGGTTCACGTGCAACAGAAGACCGACAGCAACCCCAAGTAAAGCAGAATGCGCCAGGGTGTCGCCAAAGTAAGCCAGGCGCCGCCAGACCACGAAAGAACCGAAAGGGCCTGCGATCAGAGCCACTCCGAATCCCCCCAGCAAAGCTCTTATGAGAAAATCATCCATAGCTCACCATTTTCAGGTATGTTCTTCGCTGCAATCGTGACGATGCTCGCTGTCGTGAGTGTAAACCGCGAGGTTCTGCGCGCCGAGCGGCCCGAACAGTGCCAGGTAAGCCGGATCGGCGGTCACCACTTCGGGGGCACCGGTACAGCAGATATGTCGATTGAGGCAAACCACCCGATCCGTCGCAGCCATCACCAGGTGCAGATCATGGGACACCATCAGAACCGCACAGTTGCGCTGGTCGCGAATGCGGGCAATCAACTGGTAGAGTTCAACCTGACCGTGCACATCGACGCCCTGCACTGGTTCGTCGAGCACCAGGAGGTCAGGCTCGCGCAGCAAGGCACGCGCCAGGAGGACCCTCTGCAGTTCACCGCCGGAAAGATTGCTCAACGCAGAATCGACAACATGGGAGGCGCCGACTTCCTCAAGCGCCGCAAAGAAACCGTCCGCTTTCTTCGGCCCGGCCAGGGCCAGAAAGCGTCGGACTGAAAGCGGAAAGGTTGGATCGAGCTGCAGGCGCTGGGGCATGTAGCCGATACGCAAATTCGGCTTCAGTTCTATGTGGCCCGAACTCGGCGGCAAAAGGCCCAAAGCAACGCGCAACAGAGTCGTCTTGCCTGCCCCGTTTGGACCGACAATGGTCAAAATCTCACCCCGACACACCCTCAGGTTGACGTGATGCAGGATCTCTTTCTGATGCAGTGTCAGATCAACATTCAATAGCTCGAGCAGCATTTCACCGGAGCAGTCACTCATGACCGACCTTTCTTGCGACAGGCGGGACAAAGCCCCAGGATTTCCACTGTATTGCGCCGCACCTCAAAATCTAAACCGCTCGCACACTGTTCAATGGCTGCAGTCACTGCAGGCGCGTCCAGTTCCGCCAGGGCATGGCAGGATTCGCAGATCAAAAACTGCCCGTCATGAAGTTTGCCCGGCTCACAGCAACCGACATAAGCGTTTAATGACGCAATCCGATGCACCAGACCCATTTCCTGTAAAAAATCGAGGGCCCGATAAACGGTCGGCGGGGCCGCCCGCCCCTCGCGTTGCAGCATCTCCAGAATCTGATAAGCTCCGACCGGTTTATGCTGCTGCCAGACCAGCTCGAACACCTTTTTCCGCATAGCAGTGAAACGACAGTCTTTACGGCGGCAAATTCCTTCCGCCGCAGCAAGAGCTCCGGCGAGACAGGCCTGGTGGTCGTGATCTTCGGTAACAAACGGCTCATAGAGGCGTTCAGCCATTTTTTTACTCCGTAGACTTGATTTTCATTAATGTTATATTATAACATAACAAAAAATCAACCTCAAAGGCTGTAAGACATGACAAGACCCCTCCTGATATTTCTGTTTCTCATCGGCTTGATGTTGCCGGCAGCTGCCTGGAGCGCAGATCAGGCCTCCCCTCAGGTCGTGGTCAGTATCAAACCGATCCACTCCCTGGTGGCCAACATCATGGCGGGAGCCGGCACGCCTCTACTTCTCGTCAAGGGAGGAGGTTCCCCCCACGGCTACGCACTGCGCCCCTCAGAAGCCAGTGCGCTGCATGATGCCCGGCTCATTGTCTGGGTCGGCCCGGAACTGGAAAGCTTTCTGGAGAAACCGCTCAAGTCACTGGGAAGCGGCACTCAGCAATTGAGGCTTGCCGAGTCCATGCAAGGGCTTCTGCTCCCGGTCCGAAAGGGGGGCAGATGGGAGAAGCTCCACAACCACGACCACGCTGAGCATGGTTCGCACCCTGAAAAAGAATTCGACCCGCATCTCTGGCTGGGCACAGCCCAGGCGAAACGGATCGCCGAAGTGACGGTTGACGCTCTCTGTGAAATCGATCCGGACAATCGTGACCTTTACCGGGCCAATGGTGCGAACCTGCAGCAACGACTCGACACCCTGCAGACCCGTCTCGATAAGCAACTCGCCCCCGTTGCCGATATCCCATACATCGTTTTTCACGACGCCTACCAATATTTCGAGCGCTCTTTTAACTTGAAGGCGGTCGGCTCGGTCACCATCAGCCCCGAACGCAGACCTGGCATCAAGCGGATCCTCGAAATCCGCAGCAGCATCAAACAACTGGGAGCCCGCTGCGTATTCAGCGAACCACAGTTCGAACCCCGCCTGGTCGCAACCGTGCTCGAGGGAACTGGCGCCGCAACCGGCATTCTGGATCCAATCGGCGCTGAACTGCCAGAGGGGCCGGACACTTACTTCGTATTGATGCAAAACCTGGCGGATGCGTTGATCAAGGGGCTGCAGGAAGAGGAAGGGAGATAAAGGGGGAAATCATGCGACACCTGTTTTTCGAACATGTTCAAGGAGCTTTCGCCCTGGTCGCTGACGGGGACACACTGATCAGTGTACTTTGGCGCGACAAGCAGGCGGACGTCGTCAGGGACATGGCAAATACCTACCCGACATCAGCCGAACAACCTTCGGAACTACTGCGAACCGCCCGGGCACAGATCGAGGCCTACCTGGCCGGAACCCTGACCCGGTTCACAATCCCCTTTTCCATCAAAAATGTATCACCCTTCCAGAAAAAAGTTTTGCTGGCACTGAGCCGCACTTCCTACGGAACCACCCTCACCTATGGCGAACTCGCACAACAGGCCGGCAGTCCGCAGGCAGCTCGGGCGGTGGGTGCAGTGATGGCGGCCAACCCGCTGCCGCTGATCATCCCCTGTCACCGAGTCATCGGATCGGGCCGCAAGTTGACCGGTTATTCCGGCGGACGGGGTGTCTCCTCAAAGGAATTTCTACTTGATCTGGAAAGTGGAAACCTGTAGCACCTGTCGGCGTGGCGACATCCTGCCACAGCTGTAATACCATGGCCCTGCAGAAAAGGCCGTTGGTGGGAAGGGTCGGCAGACCGAAGGGCCCTTAGCCTGCCTTGATCAGAGCAATAAGCTCATCGACTAACTGTTCGACCAAATCCATCACAATCAGAATTTCATCTTCTGAAATCTGCTCCAGGTGGATCCCACAGTTCACACTCGTTGTCAGGCCCGTCTCGGCAGCGATCCGATGGGCTGCGTTTCGCGCCAGGACATCTTCTTTATGTCCCGTGATTGCAAGTACGGAGGTCGTGACATCGTCAATCTCACGGTCTTTCAGACTGGGATGCCTATAGCTCACCGCAACCGCCCCGATATGCGGCCGGTCTCCCCCGAAAATCGATACCTGAAGATCATCGCCGATAAAACACCCGGAGAGATGAATGTCTATCCGCCCTTCACACTTTGATATGTTGACAGGTTCTGCCATGGCAACATTCCCCTGTTCGGTAGATGGCCCCGTCATAGCCTTGTCAACAGCGGGGCCCTCGTTGCGCATCCCGATTACTCCACCCATTCAGCATAGAAATCGGCATTAAAACCGACAATGAACTGGTCCTTGACCCGGTAAGTCGGGGCTCGCAAGTTGCCGCTCGGCCCCATGACCTGTTTCAGAACAGTCTCTTTTTCGTCAACAACCGCTTCAAACCGCTGCACCTTTTTCCCTTTAGCCACGGTCACGGCATCGGCCGCCTTAAGCAATCCCCAGGCCTCGTCAGCATCAATCTTCGTTTTGCGCGCGTCCACAACTTCTCTGGTTGTTACCTGCTTGCTCTCAAGAAACTCCTGAGCCTTCTTGCATGACGCTCAGCCTTTGCGCAGGTATGCCCAATCGATCTGCATGTATGCCTCCTGTTGGTATGTTGAATATGATCTGTGAGAATAACGCAGGACTCCTGTTTAATCAGCAAATGGCCACTGCAGGTCCTCTGCCTCCTGACCATTCTTCACAAACCGTAGGTTTTCAACTTTTCCCAAAGATTTTTTCTGCTGATGCCCAGGATTGCTGCCGCTCCAGTTTTATTGCCCCCGGTCTTCTCGAGGGCTCGTCGAATGCACTGTTTTTCAGCGGCAGCAACCGCATCGGCGATACGTTCTGATTTGGGAGTGGGCTCCTCCCTGCCTTTACGGATTTCAATGGGCAGTTCCCAAAGCTGGATTGTTGAGGCGGGAGACAATACCGAGGCTCTCTCCAGGAGATTTCTCAGTTCTCTGACATTCCCCGGGTAAGCGTATTTTTCCAGAGCCTGACGTGCTTCCTGCGCAAGGTTGAATTCCAGGCCGCGCTCCCGGCCGAATTCCTTCAGGAAAAAATCGGTGAGTTCCGAGATATCTCCATCCCTTTGCCTGAGCGGTGGAATTTCAATGGGGACAACCTGGATGCGGTAGAAAAGATCCGCCCGGAAACTTCCCTTTTCGACTTCGACGGCCAGGTCTTTTGATGTCGCGCAGAGGACCCTGACATCAACCGGAATGGGCACTCTGCCGCCGACGCGTTCGATTTCCTTCTCCTGGAGCACCCGCAGCAGTTTGACCTGCAGATCGAGTGGCATATCGCCGATTTCGTCGAGCAGGATAGTGCCCTGGTCCGCCAGTTCAAATTTGCCGACTACGGTTTTGTCAGCTCCGGTGAAGGCCCCTTTTTCATGGCCGAACAGTTCCGATTCCATCAGCCCGGCTGGGATAGCCGCACAGTTGATACGCACGTAGGGCTTATCTGCCCGTCGGCTTTCGTAGTGGATGGCGGCCGCAACCAGTTCCTTGCCGGTGCCGCTTTCTCCGCGGATCAGAACCGAAGCGTCGCTCGCTGCAACTCGGCCCACCAAGGCAAGCACCTTCTGCATCTGCGAACTGGAACCAATGATGGGCTGGCGTTGGCCGCAGCAGTGTTCCAACGACACGCAGCGTGCCTTGATGGCCTGCATCTCAAGAATCCGATTGATGCGGAAACTGAGGTCGTCCAGATCAAAAGGTTTAAGAATATAGTCGGCGGCGCCTTTCTTAAGACAGCGGACTGCATCATCGGTGCTGCCGTGGGCGGTCATCATGACCACTTCGGTGCGGGGTGACAGCTTCTTGATCTGGGTAAGCAGGGTTTCGCCATCCAGCCCCGGCATACGAATGTCCGACAGAATGAGTTCATAATGGTTGCCTCTGACGAGTTCAAGTGCACGAGAGCCGTTAACCGCGTCATCCGTCTCCCAGCCCTGGCTGCGGAGATGGTCGAGTACGGTAATGCGCATAATGTCTTCATCTTCGACAACCAGGATGCGTGCTGTCATGCTTTCTCTCCGGATAATAACGATTCGTGTCCTAAGGGGATGGCAACGGTGAAAATCGCTCCACCCTCCGACCTGTTGCCCGCAGTCAATTCGCCGCCCATCCCCTCAACCAGGGAATAAGAAACGGAAAGGCCCAGACCCGTCCCTTCACCCACCTCCTTGGTGGTGAAGAACGGTTCGAAGATCTTGTCCTGGTGCTCCGGCGCGATGCCGGGGCCGGTGTCCGCGACCTCGATGAGCAGGGAACCCACGTCCACGCCGCTGGTCACGGTCAGGGTGCCCCCACTTCGCCCCATAGCCTGCACGGCATTGCCGGCCAGGTTGACGATCACTTGCCGCAGGATCTCCATGCTGACCAGAACTGGCTGCTGCACACTCAGCCGTGTATCAAGCAGGATATCGTCCCGCCCCATGCAGGTGAGTTCCAGGCATTCACGGATCATTTGGTCAACATTCCCGAGTTGCAGAACCAAAGGCTCCTTTCTGCCGATTTTAAGCAGTTGCTGCACCGTATTTTTGATGCTGGCCACGCCCTGGTTGAGCAACTCCAGGTAGCGGGAAACAGTTTCGGGATTGTCGGGGTGCTTGCGCAGAGTCTGGATACAGTTCTGCATACCGCCGAGCGGGTTGTTGATCTCATGGGAGACACCGGCAACCAGGCGACCGAGTGCCGCCAGTTTTTCGCTCTGAAAAACCTGCTCACGGGACGCATCAAGCTCCTGCTGGAAGCGGTCATGCCGTTGACAGAGCTTGCGGAAATGCTTTGCGAGCATGCCGATTTCATCATCGGTTTCCGCCAGGGCAAAATTGTTCGTGCTGTGGGGCTTCGGGTATTGGTCCATTTCTCCGGCAAGCACTTTCAAGCGCTTGACAACCAGTTGGTCAAACATCACAAAGATCGTCAGAGAAACAATCGCGATAGTGGCCAACCCAATGCTGAGCAACATGCGGTTGTTGGCACTGATTTCGGAAAAAGCCCAGTCTATCGGAATGGTCACGTTCATTCCGCCACGGATATCACCGACAGCGTAACCCTGGTCAATATGGCATCCAAGGCAACGCTCGGCAACGTTCAGGGGGGCCATGTAGCGCAGGCGGCATCTGCCATCGACCTCTTCAATTTCCACGACCTCGTCAATCCCAGCGTCGAATTTTATAAGACTGCGTCGCTCGAAATCATCGGGGGCATTGTCAGGATTGATCGGCTTGAGGCTGGTCACGTTGAAATGCCCGATCCCTTCCCGGGCGGCATAGGCCGACAGCTCACGGGTCACCATGGCCGGGTTGCGTTTGACCAGCCAGTTGCCCTCGTCGTCCTGAATTGTTCCATCTGCGAGAAAAGGGTTTTCTTCCACACCTGGGACTTTGACCAGGAACAGGCCGTTGTGATCGGCCACCCATTGTCGAGTGATATGAATCTGATGGAACAGCATCTTGGCCTGGCGGGTCGCCATTTCAACCACCAGTTCTTCCTGGTAGTTGGAGGTGCGGTAGAAGGTGACACCGAAGGAGCAGCAGATCACCAGGCCGATAAAAATAATGAATTTGGTTTTAAGTTGCATAGCGATATGGGCTTCCTAGCAGCCAGTTCATTGATAGCCTGACAGGTTGCTAGAGCCTGCTAACCGTGGATTCTGTTGGTTGCCATCTTCAGCGGAACTGCTACCGAACGGTAACACAAAAGACCAGGGAAGACTACCAAATGGTAACAAAAGTCACATTCAAATTTTTATATATTACTGAAAAATAAAGTGTTTATTACGGCATATCAGTTGCAATATCTACTTTTCGGGGAATTGTTGCTAATGGCCTAAACTCTGATATTAATTACTGAAGGGATAATTCTCCCGTAAAACATGCGAATTTCCTTGAAAGGATTAGACTGCCACTGCAGGAAGGAGGTGATTGGATGTCGAGCAAAGGGACCCCTGGTAAGTTCGGCTCAACAAAGATGTGGATATTTGGAGCAGTTTTTGGCGTTGTGGCTGCGATGGTTGTGGTTCTGGCTTCCGGTTTTATGGTGGAGACCACCAACACAGATGAATTTTGTGCCGGTTGCCATGTTATGGAGCCATTCAGAACATCATGGAAAGCGTCAGTCCATGGTGGCAAGAATCCCCAGGGCTTTACTGCACAATGCGTGGATTGCCATCTGCCGCACGGGAATTTTGTTGATTACCTTGTCACCAAAGCAATTACCGGAACGAGCGATGTTATTCACAATCTAACGATTGACGGAAAAAGTTTCGATTGGGCTGCAAATACCGAAGCAAATCGTCTTAAGTTCACCTTTGACAGCGCCTGTCACCGTTGTCACCACAATTTGACGCCACCGGGATTGTCAAAGGGTGGTTTGCTGGCTCACCGTGCTTATATGAGGGGTGAGGCAAACAAAATGTGTGCTGAATGTCATATGCATGTCGGTCATAAAGATATGCTCCAGACAGTCGACAATTTCTATGCATCAGGGAAATAACCAATCGCAAAGGAGATATAAAGTGAAACGTTTCTATGCAAAAATTGGATTGATCAGTATGGCCGGTCTGCTGGTCTGGGTCGGGATGGCTTATGCTGTCGACACCCCGAATCTGGCCCCGCGCAAGATTGAGATCAAGCGCGGCTATACCGAAGAAGCGGCAAAATGTATCGAATGTCATGCCGAAAAGACACCAGGCATTATTGAAGACTGGAAACTGGGCAAGATGGGGCATGCCGCTATCTCTTGCTATGACTGTCATGTCGTTGAGTCGAACTCTCCCATGGCAAGTCAGTGTACCGGTTTAAAAGGAAGTAAAATCTTTATTTCTCCGATGGTTTCATCGAAAACCTGTGCCCGTTGCCATCCGACTGAGGTCGAAGAATTCCTGAGAAGCGGTCACGCAGACCTGTCGCGAGACGCCGTTTATGATCCGAAGAAAGCTGGCGGCGCACTGGTTAAGCTACAGCTGGTCCATGAAGGAGCCGGCTTCATGGGTGTTAAAGAAGGCTCCCTGGTTAACGAAGCGTCACGGACTTCCGGTTGCCAGATGTGCCACGGCTCAGTTGTTGAACTTGGTCCTGACAATAAACCGATCAACAGTACCTGGCCTGCCGGTGTTGGAACTCTGTATCCTGACGGTTCGGTTGGAACCTGTACCGTTTGTCATACCCGCCATAAGTTCTCTGTCGCAGAAGCCCGCAAGCCGGAAGCCTGTGCCAGTTGCCACTTAGGCCCTGATCATCCCGATATCGAAATTTACCTTGAGTCCAAACATGGTCAGATTTTCCTGACGGAGGGTGAAGATTGGGAATGGGACAGCGCTCCCGGAACCTGGCAGCCCGGTGATTATAGAGCACCCACCTGTGCAACGTGTCATATGTCAGGCATCGGTGAGTTAGAAACGACCCACAGTGTCAACGATCGTCTCAAATGGGACCTGATGCATAAGCGCAGTGAAATCCGCACCGGTGTCCGGGGCAATGGTGTA
>DAOVNV010000030.1 GCA_030630015.1 Desulfuromonadales bacterium
CAGGGCAAAAAACAGGCCCCGCCAGAGTTGTGGAATCTTCCCTTCACTGAGAAAAATCACGTCTTCCTGAACATCCAGACCCGTATCCCGAGCCAGTTCCAGCAGTTTGGTTCGGTTGCCTTTGGCGATCAGGCCGGAAACTAGCATGCCGGTGATTTCCTGACGGGCCTGGAATTCGGCCGCATGTTCTTCGCGAAAAGCGGTCTGCTCTTCCTCCGTTTCCGGAGTGAAATGATAGCCGCGCACCAGTTCCAGAGTATGGGGATTGCGGGTTTCAACCAGAACGCGGATCTCTTCCTGGTTCGGGTCTGAGAGCAGGGGGACCAGCAAGGCCTCGAGTTCAATGGTGCCGGACGTGGAGATAGCACGGTCGAGGTCCATGTAGCCGTCGCTGACTTTCAACCATTCGGTGGGAGCGCCGCTGTTTGCCAACGTTGCTATGTCTATGCTGGTGGGAACGCGGTTGCGCCACCAGACGCTGAGGTCGTTGATGCCCAGGAATAAAAGGACGGCACTTACGGCGATCAGGGTAACTCGGAATCGTTTCATGTTATTTGCATGCCTCGGTTTCGGTGATAAAAAAAGGTGGGGTTGCCTTGTGGCAACCCCACCTTTATTAACAGATCATGTTATTTCAAGCAAGTGAGATCAGGCCTTTGCCGTACCTTCCTCAGGGATTCCCTTTTTCTGGGTCATCAGAGAAACGACAACCAGGGCGATGAAACTGGCCGGGATCGAGATGGCTGCCGGGCTGTTGAAGGCAACCGGTGCATCCTGGGGCAGCAGGCCGTAACGTACCCACATGTCCGGCGAGATTAGGATCAGGCCAAGAGCCGAAGTCAGACCGACCATGATCGAGGCGGCTATGCCTTTGGCGGTGGTCTTCTTCCAGAACAGGAGCATCAGGATGGCCGGCAAGTTGGCGCTGGCGGCCACTGCAAAGGCCCAGCCGACCAGGAAGGAAACGTTCATCCCCTCAAAAATGATACCAAGGTAGATGGCGATGCAGCCGATCACCATGGCCGAGACCTTGCCGGCCCTGACCTTGGTTTTTTCCGACATGTTCATGCCGAGGAAATTGTCCATCAGGTCGTGGGCAATGGCGCCGGCCGATGCGACGATCAGGCCGGAAACCGTGCCGAGCACGGTCGCAAAGGCAAGCGACGAGATGACTGCAAACAGGACGACGCCGAATGAAAGTGCCAGCAGCGGTGCCGACATGTTGTTGTCGGTCAGGTTGATGACACCGTTGGTCATGGCGCCCAGCCCCATGAAAAGGGTCAGGACATAAAAGAAGCCGATCGCTGCGATGCCGACGATCGTTGACTTACGTGCGGCGGCCTGGCTCGGTACCGTGTAGTAACGGATCAGGATGTGGGGCAGGGCCGCGGTGCCGCAGAACAGGGCCAGCATCAGGGAGATAAAGTTGAATTTCTGGGTTGCTGACGCGTTGTCTACCTTGAACTTCAGGCCGGGACGCAGGATACGGCTGCCCGGGGTCGGCTTCTGGTAAAAGACGGTAATCTTGTTGGCGCCGTCCATGATGTACTTCTTGCCCCACAGAACCACAGTGCTGTCCTTGAAGCGGCTCAGGTAGGCGAGAGGCCCGAGCGCACCGGTCGAGGCAAGTTCCTTGCCGTCTATGGTGATTTCCTTGACATGCCCGACGGCGAAGAACTTGCCATCTTCCTTGGCGGAGCCGTTGTACAGCTTGGTGCCGTCAACCATCTGGGTGACATAAAGGGTTTCGGCCAGGGCGTAGCCGTCGGCGTTTTCTTTAAGGTGCCAGACTGATTCCACACCATTCTGCGCAAGCTTTACGAAGCCAGCTTTGCCGAATTCGGACTCGGGACCCGCAACAACATCATAGCCGGCAACCTGTAATGTACCGTCTGTGGCTACGATGGCCTGGAGGGTCTGGAATTCATGATAGGCCTTGGTGCCGCCCTGGTCCGGGTCGGTCCCGAGACCACGGGTCAACACAGCGATGACCACGATGGTCGAGCAGATTAGCAGTAAGCCACCCTTGAAAAACTGGACATAAGTGGTCGACGCCATGCCGGCCGTAGCCACGATGATTGTGACGACGATGCCGACGATGCAGACTCCGACCCAGTGCGGCATACCGAGCAGCGGTTGAACCAGAACGCCGGCGCCGACCATCTGCGGGATCAGGTAAAAAACCGAAACGACCAGGGTCGAGATCGCCGCTGTCAACTGGATGCCCTTGGAGTTGAACTTGGAGTCCAGGGCGTCGGTGAAGGTGAATTTGCCGAGGCGCTTCATCGGTTCGGCCACCAGGAACAGGGCCACCATCCAGCCGGCGAGGTAGCCGATGGCATACATCCAACCATCGAAACCGGCTGTGGCGATCATGCCGCAGATGCCGAGGAAAGAAGCTGCTGAGAGATAGTCGCCGGCAAATGCAATGCCGTTGACTGCCCAGTGGATGTTGCCGCCCGCCGCATAGTAGCCGGCGGCCGTAGTCGTCCGGCGAGCCATGTAAAAAGACAGGCCGAGGACAAAGACGACAAAAAAGATAAACAGGCCGATGGCCAGGGGGGATTGTGTATATACCATTGTCTCGCTCCTCCGTTACTGGTTCATCCGCTTTTCAGCAGCGGTGCAGAAGTGGTTGTAGATAATCGCAAGAACCAGTGCGAATACGATCAGGCCCATGCCGTAAACCACGGCTAAGGTTTGGCCGAAGATGACTTTCTGCATCAGCGCCCGGCTGACCGCGTTGATGCCCACGAAAGCGGCGTAGACAAGCGTGTAAACAATAAACATTGAGACGCCCAGTTTTGTCTTGTAACTGGTCGCATCATCCTTACCCAATTTGACTGCAGGTCCATGTCCCATAGTGTGTGTCTCCCTCTTGAGTGTTATTGCCTATGTTCTCTCCGAAATTACTACATGTGTAATACGTCGGGCCAAAAAAAGAACAAACCCGTAATGGTTGTCATTCAGCTGTTGGGAAAGCGCTACGCTCCCTTCTGGTAAAATAAATCATACAATGCGAATATAATGAATGGTAATTTATCCAATATGTTAGCTTTAAGAATTTGCTATATAATACGTCGTTCTAAAAAGAAGTCAATAAAAAATTTTAATAAACTATGCGTTTCATCTGGTGAAACAAACTGGGCGGTCGGGACATTACATAAATCACCTTATGCGAAAAAATAACCTATAGGGTGTTTAGAAAAGTGTTCTACCTGATATGGGAAAAGAAGTCAAATAGGTTTTTTGTGTGAGTTCTATTAGAAGAAAACAGAAAAGAAGCTGTGAGGTTAGATGAAAATACGACGCTTTTTGCAGTAGGCACGGAGGACTGTTTCAGCCTGGTGCAGAAGTGATAGTTTCATGTTGCGGGTTTTGAGTGCCAAGATCGAAATCCTTTTCTGTCCTCATCAGCGTCTATGGTATAAATGAACACACTCCCGGTGAATGAAAGGTGTGCAGTTGATGATCAAGTATAAGGTTGTAGAGATCTCTGTGGTTACCGATGATACCATCGAGGAGGCGCTGAATACCTGGACATCTCGGGGGTGGCAATTCGACAGTCTCCAGTTTGCGATGCGCGAAGCCAGCAAACGTCCCGCTATGGCCTTTGTTTTGTTTGTCAGGGATGACGGCCCGGGATCAAAGGCAGGATAATCAGTCGTCCCACTCTTCCTTGTCTTTGAAGATGATGGTGTGCCGGGGGTCCGATGATTGCGTAGCGCCGCAGAGTTGACAGGTTGGCTCATCAGGCTCGTCTTCCATGGTTTCCACGTTAGCCAGTTCCAACGGTTTTCCACTGCAGGTACAGTACCATTTCCGGGTTACAGTCATGGCTGCCTCCTTGTCAAGATGATGATTCGATTCTTTTGGTTCCCTAAGCATAATCAAGTATGGCAGGGTTTCGGGAAGAGGCAAGAGCCTAACGGGGAGAAGCAGTTCTGGGTGTTGAGTGATGAATGAGCGGGCAGAGAATGGCTAGAGGCCTAGCTTTTTGTTCGTTATGAGTGCTCGACTGGCAATCTCCCCAATTTCATCTATAATTCTTCATCTGCAAATTGCACCAACAATCTGCAACCTGCTTGACGTCTCCATCCCAGAGACGATGAAACAGCCACTCATTGTCTAATAATGGCTTAAATTGTTACAGGTAGATCATGAGCGAACGCAATTATTACCGCGGCTATATCTTCGACCTGGATGGTACTATTTATCTGGGAGAGAAGGTTATCCCCGGCGCTCCGAAAATAATTGCCAGCTTGAGACAGCAGGGTTGCAGGGTAATCTTTCTTTCCAATAAACCATTACAGCCGCGGAAAATCTATGCCCAGAAGCTGACTCAGCTGGGTATCCCAACAGCCACAGACGAAGTGATCAACTCGTCCCTGGTGTTGATCCGGTATCTGCTGAGAGAGATGCCTGCGGCCACTGTCTTTGCCATTGGTGAAACACCCTTACTGGACGAACTGGCTGCTGCTGGTATCTCTCTTAGCGACACGCCAGAAAAAATTGACGTGGTTGTTGCCAGCTTCGATCGCACCTTCGATTATCGCAAATTGAATATTGGCTTCCAGGCCCTCCGCCTGGGAGCGCGTTTCCTTGCTACCAACGCTGACCGCGCCTGTCCCATAGATAGGGGCGAAATTCCAGATGCCGCCGCCGTGATTGGCGCTTTGGAAGGATGCAGTGGGCGAAAGGTAGAACTGGTAGCGGGGAAGCCGTCTTCTTTGATTGTAGAAACAGCTCTCGAACGCTTGGGGCTGCAAGCGGACGATTGTCTGATGATCGGAGATCGTCTGGAGACCGACATACTGATGGGGAAAAATGCTGGTATGGCAACCGCACTGGTATTCACAGGAGTCACCCAGCAAGAGGATTTGCCCCATTCAAGTATTCAACCAGACTACATTTTAGAAAGTGTGGCGGATATACTGAACATTTAGCGTAACTATTCAGCATCTCAGCGAGGGCATGTGTCTACAGCCATTGCCTGCGTCCAATGTTGTCACTTAACTTCCCGCAAGCAACAGCTATAGCCCACATGCTGTGCGGTTAGTCAGGCAGCTGAATAGTTACAATGATTGGTAACTACTCAGCATTTCAGTGAGGGCATGTGGTCTACAGCTATTGCCTGCGTCCAATGTTGTCACTTAGCTTCCCGCAAACAACAGCTATAGCCCACATGCTGTGTGGTTAGTCAGACAGCCGAATAGTTATCATTTAACTTGAAAACCGCCCCTGCTGAATATTGCCGGGACGGTTTTTGAGGGTATTAAGAATGTGCGGGATTGATCAGTAGATCAGCCCGGTTTTCTTACGAACCTTCCTGAGGGTTTTTGCTGCGGCGTGGCGTGCCTTTTGCGCCCCTTGTGCAAGGATGTTTCGTATAGCATCAGGGTCTGCCAGTAGCTCACGTCGCTTCTCGGTGTGAGGGGCAAAGTAGTCGCGAACCGTTTCGAACAGCTCCTGTTTGACATGTCCGAACGCCAGCCCGCCGGCCCGGTAGCGCTGTCGCAAGGCCTGGTCCTGCTCTTCAGTCATGAACAGGCGGAAAATCTTGTAGACATTGCAGACATCAGGATCCTTGGGTTCTTCCACGTCAATCGGGGCTGTAACGATACGCATGATCTGCTTGCGCAGGACTTTATCCTCAGCAAAGAAATCGATAGTATTGCCGTAGCTCTTGCTCATCTTTTGGCCGTCGAGCCCGGGCACGGTGGCGACCTCATCATCGATTTCCGGCTCGGGAATGGTAAAGATGTCGCCATACTCGTTGTTGAACTTGATAGCGATATCACGGGCCACTTCGACATGCTGCTTCTGATCCTTGCCAATCGGAACCTTGTTGCTCTGGAACATCAGGATATCGGCAGACATCAGCACCGGGTAGGCGAAAAGGCCGTGGTTGGCTGCGATGCCCTTGGTGATCTTGTCCTTGTAGCTGTGGCAACGTTCCAAGAGTCCCATTGGAGTGAAATTTGACAGAATCCAGGCCAGCTCCTGGACTTCAGGGACGTCGGATTGCACCCAGAAAGTGCTCTTGTCAGGATCCATGCCGAGGGCCAGGAAGTTAGCAGCCGCTTCCAGGGTGCCGCGCGCCAGCGCCTTGCCGTCGCTGAGCGAGGTCTGGGCATGGTAGTTAGCGATGAAGCAGAACAGTTCTTCATGCTCCTGGTAATCGATCATCTTCTGCATCATGCCGAAGTAGTTGCCGAGGTGCAGGGAGCCGGAAGGCTGGATGCCGGATAAGACACGCATTATTATCTCCAATTTCTAAGGGACAAAATTGAATTTCGTTCCCGGAATTGTCGGATTAAATTCTTCCCCGTGTTGCTGCAGGCAGGACAACCTAACAGAAGTGGGGACGGAATTCAATTCCGTCCCCATCTCAATGCCCTGTTCTCAAGGGATCAAAAGGCGATGTTATAAACATCATTAAAGGTTCTCACGAAGTGGATGGTCAGTCCCTCTTTAAGGTAATCAGGAATCTCTTCAAAGTCCTTGCGATTATCTTCCGGAAAGATCAGCGTTGCTAAACCGGCTCGACGCGCGGCGATGACTTTTTCCTTGAGACCGCCGATCGGCAGGACCCGGCCGGTCAGGGTCAGTTCGCCGGTCATCCCCAGTTTTTTCCTGACTGTTTTGCCAGTGGTCATGGAAACCAGCGCGGTGGCCATGGTGATGCCGGCCGAAGGGCCATCCTTGGGGGTTGCTCCCGCCGGCACGTGCAGGTGAACGAAGTGCTGGTCGAGAAACTCGGAATCGACGCCGAAATCGACCAAATGCGCCATGACGAAAGAATAGGCGATCTCTGAGCTCTCCACCATGACGCTGCCCAGTTGCCCGGTTTGTTTGAAACCCTTGTTTTTGGCAAGCATGGCGGTGGCTTCGATCTGCAGGGTCGTGCCGCCGAGACTGGTCCAGGCGAGGCCGGTCACCACTCCGGGAACACCTTCAAAGACCTCCTCAGCCGTAAAGACCGGCTTGTCGAGATAGTGTTCCACGTCCCGCTTGCGGATGGTGACCTTTTTCAGGGTGTCCTCTTCGGCAAACGCCATGGCCGCGCGACGCATGATCTTTTTGATCTGGTTCTCCAGGCTGCGGACACCGGCTTCGCGGGCGTAGCCGTCGATGATCTGCACCAGGGCCGCTTTGTGAATAACCACCTGACCCCTCTGCAGGCCGTGGTTTTTGAGCGCTTTGGGGATCAGGTAGCGTTTGGCGATTTCCAGCTTTTCTTCGAGGATATAGCCGGACAGGCGGATCAGTTCCATGCGGTCGAGCAGGGGGCGCGGGATGGTGTCGAGCTGGTTGGCCGTAGCGATGAACATGACGTTAGACAGGTCGAAAGGCACGTCCAGGTAGTGGTCGCGGAAGGAGTTGTTCTGTTCGGGATCGAGCACTTCGAGCAAAGCTGAAGCTGGGTCACCCTGGAAGGATGCGCCGATCTTGTCGATTTCATCCAGCATCAGCAGGGGGTTGGACGTGCCGACCGTTTTCATCGCCTGGATGAATTTGCCCGGCATGGCGCCAATATAGGTGCGGCGATGGCCCTTGATTTCCGCTTCATCGCGCATGCCACCCAGTGAAAAGCGGAAAAACTTGCGCCCCAGCGCATTCGCGATGCTGTGTCCCACCGAAGTTTTACCGACGCCGGGCGGGCCGACCAGGCAGAGGATCGAACCGGAGATATCACCTTTCATCTTGCCGACCGCGATAAATTCGAGGATGCGTTCCTTCACGTCCTTGAGGCCGTAATGGTCGCGGTCCAGAATCCGCCGCGCCCTGGCCAGGTCGTAAGAATCCTTGCTGTAAAGACCCCAGGGCAGGATGGTCAGCCAGTCCAGGTAGTTGCGGCTGACAGTATATTCTGGAGAGCTTGGTTCGAGAAGCTGGAGTTTTTCCATTTCATCTTCGACGACGTTTCCGGCCTCGTCGTTGAGTTTCAGCTTCTCGAGGCGCTCCTGAAATTTTTCGAGTTCGGAGGTCTTCCCTTCTTTCTCCAACCCAAGCTCCTTCTTGATCGCCTTGAGCTGTTCATGCAGAAAGAATTCCCGCTGCTGGGCCGAAATTTTCTCCTCGATCTGCATCGAGATCTTGGCTTGCAGCCGGGAGACTTCCAGTTCCTTTTTGAGCAGGACCAGTACCTGATCGATGCGCTTGCGAACATCGAAGCTTTCCAGGATGCTCTGCAGTTCTTCGCCGTCGGCGGAGGTCAGGTTCGCGGCAAAGTCGGCCAGGCGCCCCGGATCATTCATGCTTGAGCGGGTCAGGAAAAGCTTGATCTCTTCCGAGTACAATGGATTGATCTGGACCAGTTCCTTGAGGGTCGAGATAATCGCCATTGAGTAGGCTTTCAGCTCAGGATTCACTGATAATTCGGGAGTTAAGTTGTAGCGGACGCGGGCCATCAAGGGCTGCTCGACCGGGAGCATTTCAAGGATGGTGAAGCGTTCCAGGCAATTGACCATGACATGCATGCTGTCCTGGTCGCTATGTAGGATTTTGAGAATCTTGGCGGCAACCCCGATTGTACAAAGGTTGTCGGTTGAATCCTCTTCTTCCATGTCCTTGACCATGATCAGGCCAATTGCCTGCCCACCGGTTTCCATCGCCTGCTGCACCGCTGCCATCTGCAGTGAGCCGCTGAGCGCAAGAGGAATCAGCAGGCCGGGGAAGGAGGGGCGCGGCCGCAGGGGGATGATCGGCAGTTGCGTCGGCAGCAGGTCAGCTGCAACAATCAGCCCTTCCTCCTTTATCTCCTGGGCAAACTCGGAAGAGTCAAGGTCTTCAACCAGGTCGAATTCCGTTTCAATAATTCTGGATTCTTTATCGTCGCTCATGACGGAAGGCTCCTCCAGGGGAACTGTTAATCTTCAGAAACTTTACATGCTTGGCAATTTTTCAAAGCGCTTCAGACTGATAAGAAAAGCTAATCATTTTGATCCATGGTTGTCAACCATTGCGTCGTGTCTGTCAACGGTTCTTGGACTGGGGCACTACATGTGGAATAATGTCGAAGGGCAGAATACAGAATGTAGAGTAGGTCTGGAATAAATACCCGAAAGCCGATTTTTTCTATCTCCTGTATTCTAAGTGCTCAGGTTGTCTCCATTTTTAGCCCTTAATTTTCTAACAATACACAGGTTTGCAATGTCAAATACCGAACGCCGCGTCTATCTGATCGATGGTTCTTCCTACATTTACCGGGCCTATTACGCGATCCGCCACCTTTCCAATTCGAAGGGGATGGCGACCAACGCCATCTATGGTTTCACCAAGATGCTGATGAAGGTGGCCCGTGAGGAAGCGCCCGATCACTTGGCCGTGATATTTGATGCGAAAGGTCCTACCTTTCGTAAGGAGATTTATCCTGAGTACAAGACCAACCGGGCAGCCATGCCTGAAGACCTGGTGTCGCAGATCCCTTATATCAAGGATGTGGTCAGGGCATTTAACATACCGGCCCTGGAAAAGCCGGGTTACGAGGCCGATGACATCATTGCGACCCTTGCGCGCCGGTTTGCCGACGAAGGGATGGAGGTGACCGTGGTGACCGGTGACAAGGACCTGATGCAGATCGTTTCCGATCGGGTCCGCATGCTTGACACCATGAAAGACAAGGTCTTCGGGCCGGCAGAGGTCGCCGAACGGTTCTGCAGTCCGGCACAGGTTATAGAAATTCAGGCGCTGGCCGGGGACAGTTCAGACAACGTCCCGGGCGTGCCGGGCATCGGTGAAAAAACGGCTAAAACTTTGATCGAGCAGTTTGGTACCATTGACAACCTGCTGGCCAATCTCGACCAGCTCAAGGGCAAGCGCCGCGAGAACCTGGAGGCTTACGCGGAGCAGGCTCGCCTTTCGAAAAAACTGGTGACCCTGGTCGATGATCTCTCCCTTGATGCCGATTATGATTCTTTCGCTCTTACCGAACCGGACCAGGCTGCACTGACAAAACTGTTCAAGGAGTGCGAATTCCATGCGCTGTTGCAGGAGTTTTCCAGTGATGAACGTGCATCATCGGAAAATTATCACTGTGTTCTGTCGACGACTGAACTTGACAGTCTGGTGTCCATTCTTCAGCAAGCCGGGCGCTTTGCTTTTGATACCGAAACAACCAGCCTGAACCCTCATATGGCTGAACTGGTCGGTTTCTCTTTTGCCGTTGCCGCCGGAGAGGCCTGGTATGTCCCGGTTGGCCACCGCTACCTCGGTGCTCCTGAGCAACTGCCGCGCGCCCTGGTCCTTGAGCGGGTCAAGCCGCTGCTGGAAGATGCACAGTTGGAGAAGATCGGCCAGAATCTCAAATACGATGTCCTGGTTCTGGCACGGGCGGGCATCGAGGTTCAGGGTATTGTTTGCGACACCATGCTGGCCAGCTATCTGGCCAACCCGGCAGCACGATCCCATGGGATGGATAGTCTGGCCGCAGAGTTGCTCGGCTACCGGACCATCAGCTACAGTGAAGTGGCCGGCAGCGGCCGCAACCAGGTCGGTTTCGAAGAAGTAGAGATAGAAAAGGCAGCAGTTTATGCTGCGGAAGATGCCGACATTACCCTGCGACTTTACGAAAAACTCATGCCGATGGTTGCCGCAGCAGAACAGGAGACGCTGTTCCGCGAAGTTGAGATGCCTCTGTTACCCGTCTTGATCGATATGGAACAGACCGGGGTGCGGATCGACGCAGGGTTCCTTGAAGGGCTTTCGGTAGAGATGGCCGAAAAGATGGCGGGGCTGGAGACTGAAATCTACGAGGCGGCCGGCGGCCCGTTCAATGTCGCCTCGCCGAAACAGCTGGGGGAGGTCCTGTTTGAACGGCTCAAATTGCCGAGGGGCAAAAAGACCAAAACCGGCTGGTCGACCGACGTGGAGGTGCTGACCAAGCTTGCAGAAGAGCATGAAATCGCGGCCCGTGTCCTCGAGTACCGGTCCCTGGCCAAACTGAAAGGGACCTACACTGATGCCCTGCCGAAACTGGTTCATCCTGAGACCGGGCGAATCCATACCTCGTTCAATCAGGCGGTTACGGCCACCGGCCGGCTTTCTTCCAGCGATCCGAACCTGCAGAATATCCCGATCCGCACCGAGGAGGGGCGGCGCATTCGCGAGGGCTTCATCCCCGCGGCGGGCAACCGGCTGATCTCAGCTGATTATTCGCAGGTCGAGCTGCGCGTGTTGGCGCACATGGCCGATGTGGCGGCTCTCAAGGAGAGTTTCCTGCAGGGGGAGGATATCCATCGCCGCACGGCTAGTGAGGTGCTCGGGGTCTTCCCGGATATGGTCAGTGACGAGCAGCGCCGCCAAGCCAAGGCGATCAATTTCGGGGTGATCTACGGCATGAGCGCTTTCGGCCTGGCCAAGCAACTGGGAATCGCACGGCGTGAAGCGCAGGATTTTATCGACCGCTATTTTGAGCGCTACCCGGCAATTCGCACCTTCATGGATGCGAGGATCGAAGAGGCCCGTCAACACCAGTATGTGACCACTCTGCTCGGCAGACGCTGCGCCATCCCTGAAATCAACAGCAAGAACGGGGCGGTGCGCGGCTACGCCGAGCGCAACGCGATCAACTACCCGGTGCAGGGCTCGGCGGCTGACATCATCAAGGTGGCTATGGTGAAAATTTACCAGCGCCTCGCCGATGAAAACCTGCAGGCAAAAATGGTATTGCAGGTCCATGACGAACTGGTTTTCGATGTGCCGGAAACCGAAGTCGATACGGTCAGACAGCTCGTTTGCGAGGAGATGATGCAGGCGGTCCCGCTCGATGTGCCGCTGGTGGTCGATGTCGGGGTCGGTAAGAATTGGCGCGAAGCACATTGAGCTGCAAAAGCGAAACCCTCTCTCACGCCCGTTCGCGCCGCTCACTCAAGTCCGCGAAGTACGCAGAGTAAAGGCCAAAGACGATGGGCTTAAGCAAAACAAAAAAATGGTCTTAAAGATTTTGACTTTGCGAACTTTGCGAACTTTGCGTGAGACAGATTCTGAAAAGCACGCTTGCCCTGAAAGGTCAATCATGGCATGATGCCGGCCGTTTTGCAGAAAGGGTGTCAAGCGTGGTTCACGACAAGGATTTTGTTGCTATATTCCATTCGATCCACCGGGTCCTCAAGGCGGAAAAAATTCTCAAGGAGGCGGGGGTGGATTTTCTGCTGATCCCGGTCCCGCGCCAGTTGACCTCGGATTGTGGCCTGGCGCTGCGTATTGCACCGCAACACCGAACTAAGGTGCTCTCCGTACTGGCCGGTCATGATCTTCTGCCGGTTGAATTGCACCAGAAAATTGAGGACGGTTACCAGCGGTGTGGATGAGAACGCCCTGTTTTTGCTTGACAAACTTCAGGTGAGTTCACTAAAGTGCTTCATTTGCCGTGAACCTGTCCAAATAGAGCTCTAGGAACATGTTTGACAACCTTTCTGAAAAGTTCGATGCAGTTTTCAAAAAGCTGCGTGGTCACGGGCGGCTGACTGAAGAAAATATCCAGTTGGCCATGCGCGAAGTGCGCCTTGCCCTGCTTGAGGCGGATGTCAACTTCAAGGTGGTCAAGGACTTCGTGGCGGCGGTCCGGGAGCGTGCCGTCGGCCAGGATGTCCTGCAAAGCCTGACGCCTGCCCAGCAGGTGATCAAGATCGTGCGGGACGAGTTGGGCACCCTGATGGGCGCCGGTGAGGACAATCACCTCGACTTGGCGGCTCGGCCACCTGTAAGCATCCTGCTGTGTGGCCTGCAAGGTGCCGGTAAAACCACGACCTGCGGCAAACTAGCGCTTAAATTGCGGCGCGAAAAGCGCAATCCGCTGCTGGTGCCAGCCGATATTTACCGCCCCGCGGCGATCGAGCAGTTGAAAATCCTGGGCCGTCAGCTCGATATTGCCGTGTTCGACAGTTCGGCTGACCAGGATCCGGTGGATATCTGTCGCCAGGCGCACGCTTTTGCGGATCGCCAGGGATACGATACACTGATACTCGATACAGCGGGTCGCCTGCATATCGATGATGAGTTGATGCAGGAACTGGAGCGGATCAAGTCCGCCCTGGAACCGCGTGAAATCCTGTTGGTTGCTGATGCCATGACTGGTCAGGATGCGGTCAACGTGGCCAGTTCATTTGACGAACGCCTCGGTCTGACCGGCGTTGTACTGACCAAACTGGACGGCGATGCCCGCGGTGGAGCCGCTCTGTCGATTCGCGCCGTAACCGGCAAGCCGATCAAGCTGGCCGGTGTGGGTGAAAAGCTTGATGCCCTGGAGACCTTTCACCCGGAGCGTCTGGCGCAGCGCATCCTCGGTATGGGGGATGTTCTCTCCCTGATCGAAAAGGCGGAAGCCGCGATTGACGAAGATCAGGCCGTCGCCTTGGAGCAGCAACTGCGTCAGGATGGTTTCACACTTGAAACCTTCCGCGACCAGCTTAAGACCATCAAGAAGATGGGATCCATGGATTCGATCTTGTCGATGATCCCGGGTGCCGGCAAGGCGCTCAAGCAGATGAAGGGCGCGCAGGTCCCTGAAGACGAACTGAAAAAGATCGAAGCGATCATCAATTCGATGACCCGGCAGGAACGCCGCAATCATAAGATCCTCAATGGCTCGCGGCGGTTGCGGATCGCCAACGGCAGTGGAACCCGGGTGCAGGATGTTAACCAGCTTCTGAAGCGTTTCACTGAAGCCCAGAAGATGATGAAAAAAATGCAGAAGATGGGCCCCAAGGGCATGCGCAACATGATGGGTGGTGGTGGCGGTCTACCCTTTTAGATGTTTTTGAGATAATTACAACAGAATGAAACCAAACAGGTAAGACCTGAATAGACAAGCGTTTTTTGAGGAGGAAGTCAAAACCATGGCAGTTAAAATCAGATTGGCCCGCGGGGGCGCCAAGAAAAAGCCCTTTTACCAAGTGGTTGTCGCCGATGAGCGGTTCCCTCGTGATGGTCGTTTCATTGAAAATCTTGGTCAGTACGATCCCAAGCTGGATCCCCCTTTGATGAACCTGAAGGAAGAACGTGTCATCGATTGGCTGCAGAAGGGCGCTCAGCCGACCGATACGGTTCGCACGCTGCTGCGCAAGCAGGGAATCTGGGCCAAGTTCAAGCAGGCCTGAAAACTTTCCGAAACTGAGAGCGGGTTTCGGTGGGTTTCAAATTCCGGGCTTTTGCGGCGCCGATCTGAATTTGCCTGATGGTAAAGGATGGACGCCATGAAAGATCTCATCGAATTTATCGCCAGAGCCTTGGTGGATAATCCCGAGGCAGTGAATG
>DAOVNV010000076.1 GCA_030630015.1 Desulfuromonadales bacterium
CTGCGTCAGCCATTGCCCGCCAGAGGCGATGACACTTGGACCGCAACAGGTGGAGATCGATTATAAGCGATGCATTAGATGTTTCTGTTGCCAGGAACTGTGCCCGCATGGGGCATTGAAGACCGAACAGGGGTTGATGCTGCGAATGACCGATTTTTTGAAAGGCAAGGACAGACGTGAGCCGTAAATATTTGACATTCCAATATGACCGTAGGAGCGGTCTTCAGACCGCGAACATTTCCATCAGGCCGCCCCGAAAATCATTCGCGACCGGGAGGTCGCTCCTACAGCTATTCAGTTTCACTTATTCTTGATCAGCGCCGAGATCTCCCTGAACTCGGGAGCCTTGGATGTCTGCAATAACTGGAACAAGACGGTTTCAGTCGTGGTAACCACGGCACCGGCCCGGGCGGCATTCTCAGCACCTATCAACATGTCGACTTCATGTCGGGAAATGATCCCGTCGCGCACCAGGTGCACGTGGTAGCCGGCTTCGAGCAAGCCCAGCACAGTCTGGTAGACACAGACGTGCGCTTCCATACCGGTCACAATGATCTGGGACTTGCCAAGAGACTTCAAGCTCTCGAGAAAAGTCGGTTCACCACAGCAGCCGAAACTGACCTTTTCAACGACCCTCTCCCGGCAAGCCGCCTGCAGTTCGGGAACCGTTGACCCCAACCCTCTGGGATACTGTTCGGTGGCAACCACCGGTACCCCCATCAGGTCAGCGCTCTGCAGCAGCACATCGATGTTGCCGCGCATCTGCGCATACCCTTCGGGAGCCATTGCCGTCACCAGTTTTTCCTGTACATCGATCACGAGCAGGGCCGCCTTGTCACGGTCCAGTTGAAAACGTTCCAGTTCACTCATGAGTTAACAACTCCATTCTTGCTGAAATTCAAAATTCCAGGTTTCGCTGCACAAAACTTTCCACGCTGCTGATCTCGTCCTGAAGTTCCTGGATCTTGTTTTCCAGGATAATGGCTTCCCGATCCACCCGATCGAGTCTTTCCTGGACCATCTTCACCCGCAGGTCATGCTCTTTGCGGGCCCTTTCAATTTCCGCCGCCGATCCAATTGTGCTATTTCGAGCCTGAGCTTCCAGGAGATTCTCCTTCTCAACCATCTGGATCAAAAATGTGTCCAGACGATCCCGGCTGATTTTAAGCTCTTGGAGGTCCTGTTCGAGCAGCTCGATCCTTCTTGAGCGGAAGTTCAGATAGGCGATCGCTGTATCCAGCTTGCGGGACAAGGCATCCTGTTCGGCTTGCCTTTTGCCCTCCTCGTAGAGAGTGGCCAAGCGGTCGATAGCGGCCGCCAACGTCCTGATTTCATGAGCCAGACGGTCGTCACCTCTTAAATTGGCGGCAGACGCGAGGTCTTCCCCCAAAAAACCGGTACACATGAAACCCGCCATCAACAGACACAACAGGGCTTTCTTCAATCTTCCCTCCTCTTTGCCCCAATACTATTAACGCTCACGTAATTTGGAAAGCAGCCGCAAAATTTCCAGGTAGAGCCAGACCAGGGTGACGATCAGACCAAAAGCGGCATACCACTCCATGTATTTGGGCGCAACACCATGGCCACGCTCGATAAAATCGAAATCCAGCACCAGGTTCATCGAGGCGATCACCACCACAAACAGGCTGAAGCCGATGCCGATAACACCTGATTCATGGATGTAAGGCATCTGCCAACCGAAAAAGGAACCGATAAAACCAATCATGTAGACCAGGGCGATGCCACCGGTGGCGGCCACCACGCCTAAGCGGAAATTCTCGGTTACTTTGATCAGGCGCGACTTGTAGGCTATCAGCAGACAGAAGAGCACGCCAAAAGTCAGGGCAACCGCCTGCATGACGATGCCGGGAAAACGCATTTCAAAAAAAGCCGAGATGCCACCCAAAGCAAGGCCTTCCAGTACCGCATAAGCCGGTGCCAGCACCGGCGCCCACGTTTGCCTGAAAATGGTGACCATGGCGACCACGAAGCCGCCTACCAGCCCCCCGATCATCCAGGGTTGTACAGCGGCCGCACCCTGGTTGTAGAACAGGTTCCAGGTGTAGCCGGCCCCGATCACCACCAATGCCAACAGGGTGATCGTCTTGTTGACCGCGCCCTGCAGAGTCATCGCCTCGACACCTGCCAGACTACGGGTAAACACATTGTCCTTCATCATCGGATTGCTGGTACGCATTCAGACTCCTTGTTCTTGTTCTTGTTTCTGTTCCTGGACACGTCAGGCGTACGGGACTATTAACGCAAAGAAATGCCCTATTACCTTATGGCCTCAGTTAAAATTTAAGACGGGGGAGCATAAATATGCTCCCCCGGTTCTTCACCATGAGCTGTGTGTGATACCAAACCTACTCTTCGTAGACCAGAACCCGGATCAAACCACAGGTTGATCCACCTTCCAGAGTCGTCGAATCACTGACCGACACGACCCGGCTGATGCCGTTGTCCACGATAAACTTGTTGATGCGCGCATCCAGTTCATCGAGTTCGCGATGAACCTTGAACGGCTGCAGCGGTTCTCCGAATGTTTTGACCTTGATCATAGCTGCCTCCCTGGGTCAGACCTGGACCACCTCTTTGACACCGGGGACCCTCTCCAGAAGGGCCCTTTCGATACCCATTTTAAGCGTCATGGTCGACATCGGGCATGAACCACAGGCACCGGTCAGCTTGACGCTGACGATACCGTCATCCGAGACATCGACCAGTTCCACATCACCACCGTCCGCCTGCAAATGCGGCCGGACCAACTCCAGCACTTCCTGTACTTGCTCTTTCATCAGTGACTCCTTGTTTATGTTGTAGTTTCAGGTAACTATTCAGCACATCCCGCCTGCTGAATAGTTACCATTGCAGTATACCTCGATTAGCCGGCAACGGCAATTGCACGGCAGGACCTCTGGAATCGATATTCTAGCGTAACTATTCAGCAGGCCCGATGCTTTCTACATCCCACCCACCGGGAAAGGCAGGTCACGCAGGGCTCGGGCGCCAATCAGGTCGGGCTGACCGACATTTTTCCCCTGAACGAGGACTTTAAAGGTCTCCCCCATTCCCCCTTCGGGCATAATCAAGTTTTTAAGGGTCAGGCGCAGAGCCCTGGCCTCCTTCTCATCGACTGTCTCAGCCTCCAGACGCATCAGTTCCTCGACAAAACCAAGACTCATCAAGAAGCGATACTGCTCCCCGAACCAGAGGGTCTGAAGACCCACCTCAGCTCCGGCCAATTGCAGGGCCGTAAAATCAACATGAGCGGTAATATCCTTCTCGCCCACCTTCTCGTAGGGGTTTTCATCCGCCTGATGCCGATGATAACACATCAAGGTCCCGGTCCTGCGGTGCAGGGCATAAAGCTCTTCCGCGGGGTAGCCGTAATCAATCGTCAGCACGAAACCTCGTTCGATCTGCTGGCCGACCCGCCGCATCCAGTCCGGGGCAGCAAGATTCGCCTCGATCCGGTTGCCCTCAACTGGTCCCGTTCCCAGCCACGTGAAATATTTGGCAAGAGCGGGTGAAGACGGCTCGCGCAACTCCTCTGTGAAGCCGCCGGCCGGGTCATTGATGACAAAAATCTCCTGGATGGCACCCTGATGCTTCTCCAGAAGATGCACCGGGAAAGCGTCAACCAGCTCGTTGGACAGGTAGCATCCGGCAGCAATCGACCAATCGTCGGCGTCACACCAGCGGACCCGGTCGGCATGTGCGGACAAGGCCTGAGCCTGTCTGCGACGGCTCTCAGGACCACGCTCAACGATATTGTAGACCAGGCGCTCATAGAGTTGCGGCCTCTCTTCGGAGATAGCGTCGAGGACATCAAGAGCCAGGTGCCCTTCCCCGGCGCCTTGTTCAACGATCTGGAAAGTTTCCGCCCCAAGCAATTCGTCCATCTGGATCAACTGACGGGCAATCAGTCGTCCGAACAGGGTATGCACGCTGCTCGAGGTAAAGAAATCACCAGACTTGCCAATCCGCTCGCGGTCGGTCATATAGTAACCGTGCTCGGGCTGGTAAAGACACTGTTTCATAAAGGCAGCAAAGGAGAGTCCCCCTTCGCTATCGATCTGGGCCTTGATCATGGCCTGCAGACTGTTTTCAGAAACGTAAGACATTCTACGAAACACCTATCGTTTACTCACTGTTAATAAAGATCGGCAGTTTAACCCAGCCCGGCCTCAAGCGCAAGAAACTCTGACAAAATCTCTCTCACTGATTCAGGTAACAAACAGAAAGTTACATCATCAGGGGCACTTTGATCGAAGTGCCCCTTTAACCGTGAAACGAGCCGGGTCATTGGTGAAAATACCGTCGATGCCGGCTCTCTGCAGGGACCTGACGAGCCCGGTATCATCAACAGTCCAGGTATGGACAGGCAAATTGCTGGCCCGGCATGCAGCGATAAGCGGCCTGCTGACCAAAGCCGCATTCGGGTGAAAAGCGATAGCTCCGAGTTCGAGAGCCAGCTTGACCGCACGGCGCCAGTTGCCGCGATCGATCAGAACGGCCAAAGGCAGGGCCGGGGCCAGACGTCGCATAACGCGCAGCAGTTCCGGATCGAAGGATGAGATCACGACATCCGCTCGCGGAAAGTCGGACAGGATTGTCAAAACGGCCTCGCCGGCCCGTGCCTCCTTGATTTCGATATTGATGCGCAGGTGGCCGCTGAAAATCTGCAAAACATCGGACAGACCCGGAACCGGTTCACTGGCGTGACAGGACGAAAACCAACTACCGGCATCCAGTCTACTGAGTTCATCGTACGTCAGGTCGGTCACCGGACCTCTGCCGTTTGTGGTTCGATCCACGGTGTCATCATGAATTACGACCGGGACTCCGTCGCGCGACAGATGAACATCCAGTTCAATCCCGTCTGCACCGAGCTCAGCCGCCCGAATAAAAGCCTCGATCGTATTCTCAGGAGCCTCACAGGATGCTCCCCGATGTGCCCAGATGAACGGTCTTGAGAACATAAACACTTCCTCATTTTGGGCCGC
Source organism: Desulfuromonadales bacterium (assembly GCA_030630015.1). GTDB lineage: Bacteria > Desulfobacterota > Desulfuromonadia > Desulfuromonadales > BM103 > JAQYVZ01. The sequence goes on from DAOVNV010000076.1 coordinate 5,013, forward strand.
AGCCATGCTTGCTTCTGCGATAAGAGTATCATTCGGCATTGGTCTTGTCACCCGATCGATCCGTGCAAGGATTCTACCCCTTGCCATGTCTGCAACAAGTTGGTAATATTGCGCAGATTTTCAAACTGGAGCAGTGAGGGCAACATATGGCTATCATCACCATTTCACGACAGATGGGCAGCGGGAGTATTCCGATTGCCCATGAGCTTGCTGAGAAACTGGGCTACACCCTGGTGGACGGCGAGGCGATTATGCAAGTCGCCGAGTCTTACGGCCTTTCAGCCGAATCGATCGAGCAGGCAGACGAGAAGCCACCGCACTTCGTCGAAAAAATGGATTTTCAACAGGTCATCGACCTTCACCTCATTGAGCTGATTGTTCTTGAATATGCCCTTAAGGGGAATGTCATCATCTACGGCCGCGGCGGCCAGGACCTTCTGAAGGACATCAGGAGTGTTCTGCGGGTGCGTATTATCGCCCCATTCGAAGACCGGGTGGAGCACTGGGCTGAACGCGAATGGATCGACCCTGACCAGGCACGGGTCATGATCCGCAAAAGCGATCAGCAGCGTGCCGGTTTCATCAAGTATTATTTTGACCGGGACTGGGATGATCCGCTTGCATACGACCTGACTATCAACACTCAACGCCTGTCGCTGGACATGGCGGGCAAGGTCATTTCAGACGGCATCAACGATCAGAACCTGCTCGAGTGCAAGGCCGATTGTAAAAAGACGCTCACCGACCTGATCCTGCGCAAGCGCATTGAAATTGCCATCCTTTCGTCGGGCGAGGTAGATGCTTACCTTCTCGACATATCTGTGGTGAAAGGCGTGGCAACTCTCTCGGGCCAGCTTCATTCGAAAGACGAGAAGAAGAGAACCCTGGAACTGACTCGAGGGGTAGAGGGTGTGAACGAGATCATCGAAGAGATCAGGGTGGTTGAATTCCGGACGACTCCGAGTGAAGACTAACGAAAAAAACTGCTTTTATTGTAACTGTTCAGCAGGCCCGATTTTTTGTGCTCTGGCAAGGCGCGAGCAGCGCAGAAGCGCAGCATGCACCAGATATGTGAGCATTTGAGCAGCACAGCAACGCAGCTAGAGTGCAAAAGGCGGGATGTGCTGAATAGTTACTTTTTATCCAGAGAGCCGGCCAAGGGTCGGCTCTCTGTCGTTCAGGCATAAAAAGGCTGTCAGACGAATTTTCACATTAACTCAAATAGTCCGACACCCCCCCAGCACTCTTGTTGCCAACAACTCTTCGTGTTAGGATATGGCGTTTCAGGCAAGAGACTTTACTCACGGATTCAAAGTACAGAATTAGCGAGGAGCGTTCCTGTATGGCAGGTCATAGCAAATGGGCCAATATCAAGCATCGAAAAGGCGCCCAGGATGCCAAACGCGGCAAGATATTCACCAAGGTCATCAAGGAAATCACCGTTGCCGCCCGCATCGGTGGCGGTGACCCCGACTGCAATCCTCGTCTGCGAACCGCTCTGGACAAAGCCAAACAGTGCAATATGCCGAAAGACAACATCGACCGTGCCATCAAAAAAGGAACCGGCGACTTGGACGGCGTCAACTACGAAGAAGGTCTTTTCGAGGGCTACGGCCCCGGCGGCGTTGCACTGATCGTCGAATTTCTGACTGACAACCGCACCCGCACTGTGGCAGATGTCCGTCATATCTTCAGCAAGTTCGGTGGTAATCTCGGTGTCAGTGGCTCGGTCAGCTTCCTGTTTGAACGCAAAGGACTGATCTCTTTCAACACCGAAAACGATTTTGACCAGATTTTTGAAGCAGCCCTTGAAGCCGGTGCCGAAGACGTCAAGGACGAGGGAGATACTTACGAGGTCGTCACCGATCCGACCGATTTCATGGAGATCCGCGATGCAATCAGCGCAGCCGGATTGCAGTTCGAAACCGCAGAGGTGGCCATGATCGCATCAACCCAGACCCAACTCGAAGGCAAACCGGCCGAAACCATGCTTAAGCTGATGGACGCCCTCGAGGATAACGATGACGTCCAGAACGTTTTCGCCAACTTCGATATCAGCGAAGAGGAACTCTCCAAAATCATGGGCTGACCGCTCATGATTTAATTTTGAATTTTGAGTTCTTAATTTTTAATTCAATTCAAAATTCAACATTCAAAATTAAGAATTTGAATTCGTATGCGAATTCTTGGAATAGATCCGGGTACGCGCATTACCGGCTACGGCATCATTGATGTCGAGGGCAACCGGTTGCGGCATATCGACAATGGGATCGTGTCGACGAACAGCAAAGAGCCTCTACCGTTGCGCCTGCAGACCATTTATAGCGGCCTGCGGAAGATACTTGATCACTACTCACCAGCCTGCATGGCGGTAGAGCAGGTTTTTATGGCCAAAAATCCACGTGCAGCACTGACTCTTGGTCATGCTCGTGGAGTTGCCCTTCTGGCGGGCATCCACTCGGATCTGCCGATCAGCGAGTATTCGGCACTGCAGGTCAAAAGCGCTGTAGTCGGTTATGGCAGGGCGGACAAACAACAGGTTCAACAGATGGTCAAGGCGTTGCTGAACCTGCCGGAAGTCGCCCAGGAAGATGCCGCTGATGCATTGGCCGTAGCCATCTGCCACGCCAACAGCCGCACGCTCAACCAGGCCATCACCCGATCAGGCCGCCGCTAGGAGGCAATCATATGTTTTACACTCATCGCTCATCGCTCATCGCTCAGCACTGTAATCCATGATTGCCCTGGTTAAAGGAGACCTCGCCTACAAGTCCGTTGACCACGTCATTATTGATGTCAATGGGGTCGGCTATCGTCTTTTCATCCCACTCTCGACTTATTACACCCTGCCGGAGAACGGCCAGGTGCAGATGTTTGTTCATACTCATGTGCGCGAGGATGCTTTGCAACTGTACGGTTTTTTGACCGTTGAAGAGAAAGAAATGTTCGCCACCCTGATCGGCATCTCCGGAGTCGGCCCCAAACTGGCCGTCAACGTCCTCTCCCACATCTCCGTCGTTGACCTGGAGACCGCCATTGCCCACGGCGACGTCAAGCGACTCTCAAGTTTGCCGGGTATAGGCAAGAAAACTGCAGAGCGCCTGGTGCTGGAATTGAAAGACAAGCTGAGAGCAACGGGACGTACCGGTCAGGCGTCTGTAGCACCGGCAAACCTGAGTGGTTTGCGTCTTGACCCCCTGAATGATGTTATTTCGGCCTTGATCAACCTCGGTTACAAGGAAGCACAGGCTCGCAAAATTCTTGAAAGCATGGAAATCGCACCGGATACCCCGATGGAGGACATCCTCAAAGGGGCACTGAAAGTTCTGGTCAGATGAGTTCATTCATGGACGATCGCCTTATCACTCCCCAGACAAACGGCGAGGAGCAGCTCTTTGAAGCCTCGCTCCGGCCCCAGCATCTCACCGAGTACATTGGCCAGTCCAAGGTTAAGGACAATCTGAAGGTTTTCATTGCGGCGGCAAAAGCCCGCAGTGAAGCCCTGGATCACGTTCTGTTCTATGGCCCGCCCGGGCTTGGCAAAACCACCCTGGCACATATCATCGCCAGCGAGATGGACGTCAATATCAAGAGCACCTCGGGACCCGTCATCGAAAAACCGGGCGACCTGGCTGCCGTTTTGACCAATCTCGAGCCAGGAGATGTTCTCTTTATTGACGAGATCCATCGACTTTCGCCAATTGTTGAGGAGATCCTCTATCCGGCCATGGAGGATTACCAGCTCGACATCATGATTGGTCAGGGTCCCTCGGCCAGGACAATCAAGCTCGACATTCCCCGCTTTACACTGGTCGGTGCAACCACCAGGGCAGGGTTGTTATCCTCCCCCTTGCGCGACCGTTTCGGGATCATCAGCCGGCTCGAGTTTTATTCCAGCGATGAACTGGCGACGATTGTCGCACGCAGTGCAGAAATTCTGAATGTTTCAATCAACGAGGAGGGTGCACGTGAAATCGCCCGACGCAGCCGCGGCACGCCGCGCATCGCAAACCGCCTGTTAAGGCGGGTTCGTGATTTTGCGCAGGTGGATGGAGACGGAACGATCAAGGGAGAGTTGGCCAATCTGGCCCTGTTGCGGCTGGAAGTCGATCAGCAGGGGTTTGACCAGATGGATCGGCTGCTGCTGCTGACGATTATCGATAAATTTTCCGGCGGCCCCGTCGGTCTCGACACCTTGGCAGCAGCAATTGGAGAAGAGAAAGACACCATTGAGGATGTTATCGAGCCGTTCCTGATCCAGCAGGGGTTTCTGAACCGGACGCCCCGGGGGCGCATGGCGACCCCCGCAGCGGTGCGCCATCTTGGTCGTGAACTCCCAAGTCAAGAACGCCTGGGGGTGCTGTTTCCTGAAAAAAAAGACATCCCCTAGAAATTTGCTTGGTATCTGGCCTCCGCGTATGCTAACGTTTTTTTTGCGGGGGGTGATCAAGCAACTAGCCCTGCTGTCCACTACCCCGAGGGTCGTCACAGTGACGACCCTTTTATATTGCTCTCCAGTCTCTTCACCTGCCGCCTGCACACAGGCATTGACCTGCATTACTGCTGACACTGCATGGATTCGCTCACTCTGAAAACTTTCCGTGCCCAACTGGGAGACTGGATCGAATCCCGCCTCAGTACCGGCCAATACCCCTTTCGCCGTGTCGAGTCGACTCCCGAAATTGTGACCGAATCGGATGTCACCATCCCAGACTTGGTTCTCTGGGTCAACCGCGAAAGCTATCTCGCAGGAGGGTTAATTCTTCTCCCGATTCGCCTGGACGAGGAGACGCTCCGCTACAGCCGCGATATGGCAGGAGCCCTGGGTCTAAGAAACTTTGTTACCTGGGCCGCACGTGAGACAGTTATCTGGGAAGTCCGCGAGCAGAGCTGCACCCGGATCGAGACCCTGACACTTCCTTCATCACAGCACGTCATGCCCGAAGATTTCATAACCACCCTTGATCATCTCCTCACCCGTCTCAAGCTTTTAACCGTTACGGGTGCTATTTCGGCGGAGGGACTGTCTCCCTATTACTTCGTCAATCTCTGCATGCTCACTCTGAAAAACGTCCTTCCAGGGCAAATCGAAGTAAGCCGCCTGAATGCTGAGGGCACACACTCCGACACATGGGCGGCCAAGGCCTCTGTTGACAAAATCTGGATGACTCTGTGGCGGCTGCTGCTCCTGCTCAAGCGGGACCTTCTTCCTGCCAGTTATCAGCCCGA
>DAOVNV010000089.1 GCA_030630015.1 Desulfuromonadales bacterium
AACTTCCTGAAAGATCGGGGCTACTTTTTCGTCGAGATTAGCTGGCATGGGGGATCTCCTTTTTGAAGTGCTTAAAATTTAATCAATAATGACGTTAAGGCTACCATAAAAAATAATACCCGATCAAACATTATTTTTATGACTAAAATTTAGGCAAATATGAGGTTGGAGGAGAACCGCCTTTGGTGGATTTGATTAAAAACTCATCGCTGGGTCATAAATTGCCATCAATAGCCCAACAGGCCTGATCTCTTATTTGCTGGACTAGGCCCATATCCCTGCTGATAGGTGTTGTCGAGGTTAGTCAAGGATATTCCTGGCGTGCTCGTAGATCGGTCGCCTCGGGGACGTTTGATAAAACTGAACATCCTGTGTTGCGGTGACCTTGTGCAAGGTTCCGTCAAGGAACATGCCCAGCATGAGCGGCATTGCTCTATATAGGAGTTGCAGGTTGCAGAGTTGACAGTAAGCCCAGTGCCTGTCCTTCAAGTTGTCTCCGCAATTCCGGCAACGTAAATGCAGAACTTGACTCATGATTTTTTCACTTTCTCCCTCACAGATACGCTTTTTGCCTGTCGGAAGAGGAGCACCGGTTGTCCGACTAAAGAGGTATCTTAACCGGCTCATGATAATACTATACCATTTTTATCAGATTTATGCGCGTGACAGGTGAATAGGTCTGTCGTCAGATATCGTCAATCGGAACAAAAACTGTCCCGTTGGTAGAGATTCCTGTTCGAAAAGTGTGGCTCAATCGGCAGCCAGCCAGCTATGAATAGCACGCTGCTTGCCCGCCCAGTTTCCCCCGAGACGCTCACGCAGGAAGGTGGTATAGAGGCTGTCGAAGAGTTGCTGTCCCTCGTTGAGGGTGTACATCCGCTCATAGAAAACCGCTTCCTGCTCATGTGCCGGGTCGGCCAAGTCGTCTTTCTCGATCTTGACGGGAGGAGCCTTGAAGGATGCGAAGTGGAAGGTCTCGCCTTTCAGGGTCAGCTTCCAAAGCAGTTCCTGTTTTTCGAGGTAGATGACCGCCTCGTGGATGTCCTTGCCGCCCTGCAAAGCGGTGCAGACCTCGTTGAAATGGTCCTGCGGGCCGGTGACTGATACTTTCTGAACGCCATTTTCGCTGGTGCCAGCCAGAACAAGACGGTCATTCAGATAAGCGACGAAGCATTCACCTTCAGCGGCCGGCCCAGGCTGACAGACCATATACTCGGCAGAGGCATTCATGGTTTCGTAAAGCAGCCAGAGCAGGAAGTCCCTGCCGATCCACTGATTGGCGTCGATCAGGTCGAGGACGGCATCGCTGGTGGCCAGGTTGGCTTCTTGCAGCTGTGCAGCCAGCGGTTCATCGGCCAGGCGTAGAGCCCGTGCAAAGGGGCAGATGGGAACCAGGCGCAGACCCTCAAAGCTCTTGTTGAACAGATCGACAAACAGCTCGATCGTTTTAGCGCTGAGGTTGGTAAAGGTGACCAGGTTGTTATGGGTATTCCAGACGACATCGTGAACCATCGGAGTCGGCAGGGCTCTTGCGAAAAGCGCACCGCGCAAGGCGTCGCGCAGGTTCTCCCGTTTCGGTTTCGGCACCCTGTGCAGATTCGGGTTTTCGGCCAGGAACTCCGCTTCGGCCTGATCCATGTAGGCTTTGAACAAGGTGGCCGGCAGCTTGCGTTGATCGCGTCGAAAAGAGAAGACCAGGTACTGATCGCGCTGGTAGGTCTGGATGCCGTCAAAGCTGCTCTCCTGCAGGTCGTCGAGCTGCACCCAGCCGATCGAAAGTTCCTCGCTGGTTTGCTCGATGGAACGGAAAGCGTTTCTGGCCAGACAGGCGCCGGCCCACTCAACCAGGTCGCCGGGCGGCATTGTACCGATGACTTCGAACTGGCAGATACTGACGGTGTTATTCATGATGCCCATGGCAATCAATCTCCTCTGGAAGGCTGTGTGCAGGGAGGTATGTTGGTACAACGTTTGAGCCTCAAGGACAAGTAAATTGTGTCTGATGATATGAAGAAAAAGGTAACTATTCAGCATCTCAGCGAGGGCATGTGGTCTACAGCTATTGCCTGCGTCCAATGTTGTCACTTAACTTCCCGCAAGCAACAGCTATAGCCCACATGCTGTACGGTTAGTCAGACAGCTGAATAGTTACGAAAAAACTTGGCAGGGACAGTGCCGGCAATGTTAACTTGTTGCCTATATTGACACTGACTTGGTGATGGATGCTTTCAATGTTCATTCCACCGACTGAACCTTGCCGATGCCAAAAAGATCCACAACACTCATTCTGGAAGAATACCGCTCCCTGCTCGAAGAATTAGACGCCTGGTTCGCGGGTTGCATCGACAGGTCCGCACCGGGGCTGATCCGTTGCGGAGAGGGTTGCAGCGCCTGCTGTCGCGGTTTGTTCGACATCACTTTGCTTGATGCCAGACTGCTGCAGGAGGGCTTTCGCAGTCTGCCCGGGGCGGTCCGTGCAGCTGTGCTCGACAGGGCCCGGCCGCGCCTGGCCGAACTGACGGCGCGCTGGCCCGGCTTCGGTCCGCCCTATCTGCTTAATGATCTGCCGGATGAGGAGTGGACCGAGATGCCGGAGGGGGATGAGACGCCCTGTCCGCTGCTCGGGGAGGGCGGCCGCTGCCTGGTCTATGCCTGGCGGCCGATGACCTGCCGTTTGCATGGGCTGCCGAATATCGACCTCTCCGGAGAATCCTTTGCCGACACTTGGTGCAGTCTGAATTTCATCGAAGACAACCCGCTCGAGCGTTCGGAACTGCGCTGGGGGTTCCGTGATAACTTCACACGAGAGATCGTCTTGTTCCGCGAGTTTGCCAAGGGTCTGCTCGGGTTTCCGGTCAATGAACTGGATACCTTCATTCCCACTGCGCTGTTTATTGAATTCGAGGCGACCGACTGGCGGAGGGCTGTTGCAAAAATAGGAAGGCATGACCACAGTGAACCGAATCCATGATTTCTTCCTCCGGGAAGGGTGACGTTCAGCTGTTGAGCCGGTATAATCAAACAACTGATGTCCAGGTTATTGAAAGGCTCCTGAATTATGATGAAAAAACTGCTGTTGATCCTGTTGCCTGTGCTCCTGTTCGGTTGTGCCGTCAATCCGGTCACCGGCAAGAGTGAACTGGCATTGGTTCCCGAAAGCACGGAACTTAACGTTGGTGCGGAACAATATGCACCGAGTCGGCAGATGCAGGGCGGCGACTATATCACGGAACCGGCAATAGCGAATTATGTCAACAGTGTCGGGCAGCGGCTTGCCACGGTGAGCGACCGCAAGCTGCCCTACGAATTCAAGGTGATCAACGATTCCACGCCTAATGCCTGGGCACTGCCTGGAGGCAAGATTGCCATTAATCGCGGCCTGTTGACCGAGTTGAGCAGCGAGGCCGAGCTGGCCGCAGTCCTAGGCCATGAGATTGTCCATGCCGCAGCGCGCCATGGCGCCAAGGGCATGGAACGGGGGATGCTGATGCAGGGGGCCGTCCTTGCGGTCGGCATCGCGTCGAGCAATAGCGAATATGGCCGGATGGCTGTTGGCGGGGCCGGCATTGCAGCTGGACTGATCGGTCAGAAATACGGCCGCGATGCAGAACGGGAGGCTGACTATTACGGCATGCAATACATGGCGCGAGCCGGTTACGATCCGCAGGCCGCAGTCAATCTGCAGGAGACTTTTGTCCGTCTTTCGGAAGGGCGCAACCAGGACTGGTTGTCCGGACTCTTTGCCAGTCATCCGCCTTCGATGGAACGGGTCGCTGCTAACCGGCAGACAGCTCTTGAACTTCCCGCCGGTGGCGAGATCGGGCGGGAGCGCTACCTGCAGAAGATCGCGCCGCTGATTGCCGCAAAAGAGGCTTACAAGGCCTATGACGATGGCCGCAAGGCGCTCGCCGAGGGGAAAACCGATATGGCCCAGGCTATGGCGCAGAAGGCTCTCAAGGCAGTGCCGGGTGAAGCCCTGTTCCACTCCCTGCGCGGTGACGTGCGTCTCAAGCAGGGACGCTACAAGGACGCCATCACCAATTACGATCGTGCCCTGCAGCGCAACAACGATTATTTCCACTATTACCTGCAGCGCGGGCTCGCCAGGGAGAAGCTGGGTGACCTCGATGCGGCTTATGCCGATCTCGACCAGAGTGTCAAACGCCTGCCGACGGCAGCCGCACTGAATTCGCTCGGCAATATTTCCCTTGTCAGAGGGGACCGTGAGCAGGCCAAGAAGTTTTTTGCCTCGGCCGCCGGTTCCAAATCGGGACCGGGCCAGGCTGCGGCCTCTGCTTTGACCCGCCTCGACCTGCCTGACAACCCGCAGAAATACCTCGAGGTACGGCTGGGTCGGGACAAGCAGGGCAACCTGCTTGCCCAGGTCGTCAATTCCACAACCGAGGCGGTGACCGATATTGCTTTTGTGATTGTTTACACGGATGCCGCAGGCCAGCAGAAGCAACGGTCCCTGCGATTGCGGGGAGTGCTGGAACCGCAAAAAGCGATGGTCGTCTCCACCGGTATCGGCCCCGAGGTCAAGTCCAAGGGACTGAAGGCGGGGGTAACAAGAGCCCGGATCGCTGAATAATACTGAGATCAGTGGCCCGCCATCGCCGAAGGCTATGGCGTGGCAAACAGGTAGCGAGTGGCGAGTGGCGCGGCAATCTGTATGGCCTGGCACCTTGCTTCTTGTTTGAACGATGAAACTACCCCAAAATGTGATGTAGTGTGATGATCAAACAAACACCTCTTGAAATTTTAAGCTCGGTTTTCGGCTATAGTTCTTTCCGTCCTTACCAGCAGGAAATCATTGAAAAGCTGATTGATGGTGGCGACGCTTTTGTCTTGATGCCGACCGGCGGCGGCAAGTCGCTCTGCTACCAGATCCCGGCCCTGCTTCGGCCCGGGACAGCAATTGTCGTTTCGCCGTTGATCTCCCTGATGAAGGATCAGGTCGATGCCCTGTGCGCCAACGGCGTGCGTGCGGCCTGCTACAATTCCTCCCTGGGCGCCCCGGCTGCGCGCCGGGTGCTGGCGGAGCTGCACGCCGGCGCCCTCGACCTGCTCTATGTTGCTCCGGAGCGCTTGATGAACGAGGCCTTCGTGGCGCGGCTGCAAGGGATTGAGCTGGCCCTGTTCGCTGTTGATGAGGCCCACTGCATTTCCCAATGGGGACATGACTTCCGTCCCGAATATATCCAGCTGGGTCGACTGCGCCAGGTTTTTTCCGATGTGCCGATGATCGCCTTGACCGCCACGGCCGATCCCCAGACCAGCGACGACATTCTCGAGCGTCTCCACCTGCAGCAGGCTGACTGCTATGCGGCCGGCTTCGATCGGCCGAATATCCGCTACAGTGTGATGGATAAGCTGAAACCTTTCGCCCAGTTGAAGGAGTTTCTCAGCGGTCGCCCGAATGATGCGGGCATTGTGTATGCCCTGAGCCGCAAGCGGACCGAAGATGTGGCCGACCGTCTCGTGGCATCGGGGGTTGCGGCAGCCGCCTACCACGCCGGTTTGCCAGCGGCCGAGCGCCAGCGCGTCCAAGAGGATTTCCTGCGCGATGATCTGCAGGTTGTTGTGGCCACGGTCGCTTTCGGCATGGGGATCGACAAGCCGAATGTGCGTTTCGTGGTGCACTACGACCTGCCGAAGAATATTGAAAGTTATTACCAGGAAACAGGAAGGGCCGGTCGCGATGGCTTGCCAGCCGAGGCGCTGCTGTTGTTCGGTTACGGTGATATCGTCATCGCACGCAGCCTGATCGAGAAGGGCCGCAATCCGGAGCAGAACCGGATCGAACTGCACAAGTTGAATGCCATGGTTGGTTTTGCCGAGCCATTGACCTGTCGGCGCCGGGTCCTGCTCGGATATTTCGGCGAGAAACTCGAAGAAGATTGCGGCAACTGCGACATCTGTCTCGACCCGCCGCAGCGTTACGACGCCACCGAGGACGCACAAAAGGTACTGTCCTGCGTCTACCGGGTCGGCCAGCGCTTCGGTGTGGGCTATGTGATCGACGTGCTGCGCGGCTCGCAAAACCAGCGCATTAAACAACTTGGTCATGATCGGCTGTCCACTTACGGAATCGGCGCCGAAAACGGCCAAGAGGCCTGGGGCAGCCTGATCCGGCAATTGGTTCATCTCGGCTACCTGAAACAGGATATCGCCAACTACTCAGTCCTCAAGCTGACCGAGGCAGCACGCCCGCTGTTGCGTGGCGCGCAGGAATTGATCCTGCCCTGTCCAAGGATCAAACCGAAGGCCGCCAAGAAAAAGGTGCGCAAAACGCTTGAGGAACTCGAGTATGATGAAGCTTTGTTCGAGGCGCTGCGTGTACGGCGCAAGGACATGGCAGTGGCTGCCGGCGTACCACCTTTCGTGATCTTCGGTGACCAGTCGCTGGCGGAAATGGCGGCGTTCAGACCTGTCAGCCAGGAAGAAATGCTGGCGATCAACGGGGTCGGGGAGCACAAGCTGAAGCGCTACGGGGAGGATTTTCTTGAAGTGATCAGACAGTATTGTAATATTCAGGACTGAGATACGTGTAGGAGCGACCTCCCGGTCGCGAATTTTTTCGCGGTTAGAAAACCGCTCCTACAAAATGACTGGAAACAGAGGACACTATGAACGACGAGAAAAACAACCTGGACGAGGAATTCGAGGATGAGGGCAGTTTTGCCGAGATGCTGGAGCAGAGTCTGGTTGGCTCCGTGCAGTTGCAACCGGGCCAGAAGATTGAGGCGAAAGTCCTGCAGATCGGTGACGACTGGACCTTCCTCGATGTTGGCCAGAAGGGTGAGGGTGTGCTCGACACCAAGGAATTGCGTGATGCCGATGGCAACCTGACGGTCAATGTCGGAGACACCCTGGGTGCCTACTTCCTGTCGCGTGCCGGTGGAGAACTGAAATTCACTATGCGCATCGGCGGCGGTGCTTCCGGCACGGCCCAGCTCGAAGAGGCCTGGCGCAGCGGCATCCCGGTGGATGGCCGGGTCGAAAAGGAAATCAAGGGCGGTTACGAGGTCACGTTGCCGGGCGGTGTGCGGTCTTTCTGCCCCTTTTCCCAGATGGGGTTGCGTCGCATCGAAAACCCGGATGAGATGATCGGCCAATCGATGTCTTTCAGAATCAATCAGTTCAGTGAGCAGGGCCGCAATATCGTGGTGTCCCATCGCGAAATTCTCGAAGAGGAGAGGCGCGAACAACGCGAGGTGCTCAGGCAGACTCTGAAGGAAGGTATGGTTGTCAAGGGCACGGTCACCAGTATTCGGGATTTCGGAGCCTTTGTCGACATCGGCGCCCTTGAGGGACTGCTGCCGATCTCCGAGGTCAGTTACAGCCGGGTCGAGAACCTCAACGACGTGCTGCATGTCGGCCAGGAACTCGAGGTGGCGGTGAAAAGCTGCGATTGGGAGAAGGAACGTTTTTCTTTCAGCTTGCGTGATACCCTTGCTGATCCGTGGGGTAAGGTCGGCACGGTATTTACTGAAGGCACGACCCACACTGGCACGGTCGCCAGGCTGGTACCGTTTGGCGCCTTCGTGACCCTGGATGAGGGACTCGACGGGTTGATCCACATCTCGAAACTGGGCGAAGGTCGGCGCATCAAGCATCCGAAGGAAGTTCTCATGGTTGGCCAGCAGATTCAGGTGACCATCGAACAGGTTAATCGTGAAGAGCGCCGGATTGGTCTGGCCCTGGCCACGGAAGGTGAAGACGAGACCCAGAACAGTTACACCGAACAACCTGGCTCATCTTCGATGGGCACCCTTGGGGATCTGCTCAAGGCAAGCCTCGACAAGAAGCGGAATGGCTGATCTCTTCAGTTGCATCGACAACTTTTTCAGTCAGCAGACTGATGTGCTGGAATGGGGGGTGGCTTCGCCTGCTCCCTTGGAGCAGCCCGAACGGTTGATGCAGTGGTTGGCCGAACATAAGCATGGTGAGATGGCCTACATGCAGGAACATCTCGCTATGCGCCTCAATCCACAGCAATTTTTCCCTGAGGCAGAATCGGTCGTCCTGTTTTTGCACCGTACCCCCGTAAATATTGTCAAATCCCCCAAAATGCTCGAAGCGCAGGTTGCGGCATATGCCTGTGGGCCTGATTATCATCACACCCTGAAAAGTATGATGCGCGAACTGGAACCGCAACTGGTTGCCTTCGACCCGGAACTCAAGCTCAAGATGTTTGTCGATTCGGCCCCGGTGATGGAGCGCGATCTGGCCGTGAGGGCCGGTTTGGGATGGGTAGGCAAAAATGGCCTGCTGCTGCATTCTCAGCATGGTTCACAGTTTTTTCTCGGCGGTTTTTTTCTGAACAGGAAGCTTGAGAAAGAGGCAGTGATCTCCCACGATGCATGCGGTACCTGCCGGAGGTGTATTGACGCCTGTCCCACCTCGGCGATTGAGGAGACACGGCAGGTCAATGCTTCCCGATGTATTTCATACCTGACTATCGAGAAAAAGGGTGAGATTGATCAGGAGTTTTATGAAAAAATTGGCAATCGTATCTTCGGCTGCGATACTTGTCAGCAGGTTTGTCCCTGGAATGCGAAACTTCTTGTTGACGATCCGTCTGACGGATCAAAATTCAACCGGTCTTTGGAAGACTGGTTGGTGATACTGCAGCCTGGGGGTGGTTTTAAGCGGCTTTTTAAGGAGACGCCTCTTTATCGGGCCGGGCGGCGGAAGATGTTGAGGAATGTTGGGATTGCTTTGAATAATTGTGAAGAGGATTGATCTTTCTTCACGATTTGATGTTTTTTAGATCAATAAAATCAGAATCGGCGGGTTGCGTCCCGCCGGTTTTGACTTAAATCTTAAAGAGTTTTCGAACTAAACTCGTTCACACTTTTTTGACAAATTCCGATTTCAATTTCATGGCACCGATCCCATCAATTTTACAGTCAATATCATGGTCCCCATCGACCAATCGGACATTTTTAACTTTCGTACCAACCTTGACCACCAGCGAAGAACCCTTGACCTTGAGATCTTTGATCACCGTGACCGCATCACCATCTTTAAGCACATTACCGTTGGCGTCATGAATAACCTTTTGCTGGTCGGGATTTTCAGCGACTGCATTGATT
>DAOVNV010000158.1 GCA_030630015.1 Desulfuromonadales bacterium
ATTCAGCATCTCAGCTAGGGCATGTGGTCTACAGCTATTGCCTGCGTCCAATGTTGTCACTTAACTTCCCGCATCCAACAGCTATAGCCCACATGCTGTGCTGTTAGTCAGGTAGCTGAATAGTTACGATGTGATCTGTACTTTTGTTGAACCTGGCACCGTGAGTCTCCGCTATTTAATCACGGGGCCAAGTTGAAATATGCCTACTTTTGGAGAGAACATGAGCCCAAGGTTTATGCCTTCCTGGCAAATTCTGCAGCGGGCCTGGCGCGACTGGCGCAAGGCAGGTGGCCCGCCCGAGGTTTCTCCAGGATTGCTCCCGGAAGAAGGGAATCGTGTCGAAGCCCTCATGTCTGAATGTCTGGCGGCCCGTCACGGTGAAGTCTCAGCACGTCAGCATGCCGCCGCACTCGGCGAACTTTACCTGACTCTCGATATGACGGGACGACGGCGTTTCCTGGAAATCCTGGCCAGCCGTTTTTCCGTCGATCAGGAGGCGGTCAGACAGGCGGCCCGTCAGTTGTCCGAGAGCGAAGGCGGTGAGGCTTTCAGCCAACAGACCCGTTTGTTGCGTGAGGCGCTGGTTCCGCCCCGGCAGCAGCTCATGCAGCAGTTCAATGCCCTGCCGCAGGGGGGCAAGTTCCTGATCGACATGCGTGCCGACCTGCTGGGTTTTTTACCCGGTTCGCCGGAACTTGCGAGCCTCGATTATGACCTGAAACAGTTGTTGGCCACCTGGTTTGATGTCGGGTTCCTCCAGGTGGAACGCATCACCTGGCAAAGCCCGGCCGCGCTGCTGGAGAAGCTGATGGCTTATGAGGCGGTCCATGCCATCGATTCCTGGCGGGAGCTGCATCACCGTCTCGAATCGGATCGTCACTGTTATGCTTTTTTTCACCCGGTCTTACCGGATGAACCACTCATTTTCATCGAAGTTGCCCTCGTGGAAGGGCTTTCAACCAGTATTCAGAATCTGCTTGACGAGGATATTCCAGAAATCGATCCGGCAAAGGCAGACACGGCCATCTTCTATTCGATTTCCAATACCCAGGCGGGTCTCAAGGGGATCAGTTTCGGCCCCTTCCTGATCAAGAAGGTGGTCGACTCCCTGCGTGGGGAACTTCCCAACCTGAAGACCTTTTCAACCCTCTCGCCAATCCCCGGATTCCACCGTTGGCTGGAGTCCATGCTGGAGGCTGGTCCGTTCGAGGGAGAGGGCGATCCTTTCAGCGACGCGCTGGTCGAAGCGGCGCGGGTGCTCGGGGTTGAGGCAACCCTGCCTGCAGTGCTTGATGATTTGCGCTGGATGGAGCACCCGGAGATCTCCGCCGCCCTCAAAGAGCCGCTGCTGATTTTGTGTGCACGCTACCTGCACGAGCGCAGGGACAAGGACGGAGCGCCGCTCGATCCGGTGGCCCGCTTCCATCTCGGTAATGGCGCGCGTATCGAGCAGATCAACTGGCAGGGCGATGTCTCCGTCAAAGGAATGCAGGAGGCCTGCGGGTTGATGGTCAATTACCTGTACCGTCTTGATGAGATCGAACAGAATATCGAGGCCTACGCCACGGACAAGCAGATTGCTGCCGCTGCGCGGGTGCGCAACCTGATGCGTGACGACGGGCCGTCACGGGGGCACCTGGCTGGCCTGTGGCGCCTGCTGTCGGCAAGCCGGGGCAACGGAGCCTCCTAGGAGAGACCATGCAATTGAAACCGGAAGTCGTCGCACAACTCGAGAGGGTCCTCGCTTCGGTGGAGCAGCTTCTACCCCCGGCGGTCGGAGTGATCGACTGGGCGGAAGTTCGGGCTGCCAATTGGCGCTGTCATTCCTTTTCAGGATGCCTGGAGCCGATTGCCGAAATCGACAAGATCTCTCTGGATGATCTGCTCGGCATCGAGCGGCAGAAGAAAATCCTCACGGAGAACACCCTGCAGTTCATCAAGGGCTACCCGGCCAACAATGTCCTGCTTTGGGGCTCCCGCGGTACCGGCAAATCCTCCCTGGTCAGGGCTCTGCTGAACAACTACGCCGACCAAGGCTTACGCATCATCCAGGTTGACAAGAACGATTTGAATCATCTCTCGGACATCTTCGTGCAGATCGGTGAACAGCCCTATCGCTTCATCATCCTTTGCGACGACCTGTCCTTCGAGCCGGGCGATCCGGGCTACAAGGTCCTCAAGAGTGTGCTGGACGGGTCGGTTTACGCGTCGCCCGAGAATGTGCTGATTTACGTGACCTCCAACCGGCGCCACCTGTTGCCTGAATATTTCAAGGACAACCTGGGTGCGAAGATGGTGGAAGGAGAGATCCATCACGGCGAATCGGTCGAGGAGAAGATCTCCTTGTCCGACCGATTCGGCCTCTGGGTTTCCTTCCGGGTCCTCAAGCAGGAGCGCTATCTCGAAGTCGTCAAGAAAACGGTGGCTCGCATCTGTCGGGAGCATGGGCTGGAGCCGCTCTGGGATGATGAACTGTCCCGGGCGGCGATCAAGTGGTCGCATGAAAAGAGTAAGCGTTGCGGCCGTACGGCACTGCAGTTCTCGCGTTACTGGGTGGGGCAGCACCTGTTGATACGCTCGGATCAGTAGCCGCGTTCGGGGTCAACCCGGTTGAGAAGGGGCTCCTCTCTGAACACGTCGAGCAGGGCCCCTGAGAGCCGGCCGGAGTCGAGCACGGCGAGCAGGTCCTCCTCCACCAGATGTCGGCCACGTACATGTCGTTGCCTTTTTATGAAATCAGCGATGCACAGGGTATAAACCTTCTCCTGCGGTGGAGACAAGTTTTGACCAGATCCTTCGTCATTGCAGCTTTGGCCTGAAGTCCATAATTCTTGATGATACGTGGCTGCAGGAAACTCGCAAATCTGCAAATTAATGATACACATTAATATAAGGATGTTGTCTGGCAATTCATTTTTCATCGGTTTTACAGAAGCGTGCCCGGGAGGAAAGATATGAAATCGACACGTCGCGTATTCATCTTCTTAATCAGCTTGTTGCTGATAGGCACTCTGATCGGTTGTGCGGAACTCTATGGCAGTAGGAAAAATCGGTATGCCAGCAGCACCGTTGAGTATCTTTATCCCAAACAAGAGGTTGTGGAAGTTCCCACGATACCACACCTCTCTTTGCCTCTTCGGGTGGGCGTTGCTTTTGTTCCGGAATCGGGAGGTTTTCGTGGCAAATCAAGGCTGAGTGAAAAGGACAAGATGGACCTGATGGACCGGATTGCCTCCGAATTCAGGAAACTGCCCTTTGTCAAGGACATCGAAATCATCCCTTCTGTCTATCTCACCAGAGGGGGTGGATTTACGAATCTGGACCAGATCAGGACTATGTACGGTATTGATGCGATGGCCCTCCTTTCATACGATCAGGTCCAGCATACGGATGAGGGCCTGCTGTCGCTTTCCTACTGGACGATTGTGGGTGCGTACCTCATCAAGGGAGAGAAAAACGACACGAACACAATGGTCGATGCCGCTGTGTATGACGTTGCCAGCAGAAAGATGCTTTTCCGGGCGCCGGGAACGCATCACATCAAAAGCTCTGCAACTCTGGTGAACCTGTCCGAACGGCTTCGCATTGACTCGTTGGAGGGATTTCGCGCAGCGTCAGATGATCTTGTCGTAAATCTACAGAGCGAACTGGAGCGTTTTAAGGTAAAGGTTAAAGAGATGCCCAAGGAATATGTTGTGGAGCATAAACCTGGCTACACAGGAGGGGGGAGTATGGGGGGTGGTTTCACACTGCTCCTGCTCGGCCTGGGAGGGCTGGCTCTATGGCGCGGCCGGAATCGTTAGTCTCCAAAATCCCGGTGGTCACGCTATTTTTCGTGTGCGCCTCGCTGATCACCTATGGTTGGCCATATTTGTCAGAACTGCTTGTGTATGACCGCCAGGCGATTCTCGAGGGAGAACTATGGAGAATCTTCACCGCTCCCCTCGTGCACTTTTCAACGAGCCATCTCTTCTGGAATCTGCTGGTGTTTGCAGCGGCGGGTTGGGTGGCCGAAACGACGGAATCCCGAGGTTTCTGGATTGTTTGCGGTTTTTCGGCCATTTCCCCTGGATTGATCTTTTTGTGGGCTTCGCCAGAATTAATACGTTACGGCGGACTATCCGGTTTGGCCAGCGGGGCCGTCGCCTATCTGTGTCTTTGCAAGGCAATGACGACTGGCAAACACAAGCTCCTCTGGCTGACTATTCTTGTGCTTATTGGTGTAAAAATAATGATTGAAGTCACCACAGCCAACCCGATATTTGTGCGGACTGGCACGCCATTTCATGTTCTTCCCGCAGCACACTTTTGGGGGTGTGTCGGAGCCCTGGTCGCATTAGCGTGGAGTCGGCCCAACAAGGAGCTTCAGACGGATGTGACAGGCTCCTAATATCAAAGTGCTTCAGTTAAGCGTTTCTCCGTCAATAGAGTTTCTTCTTCACAGCGTTGCCGGTCCCAACTCAGTTCCTCCGCCATGATTTCCAGTACTCTGGGCGCCGCCTGCCTGGTTGCCTCGGTGTCCAGCAGTGCCAGCGGCATTCGCCGAGCCAGAACATCGATAACCCGTTCGGCCAGTTCATGGCGCACGGCATAGAGAACTTCAGCTTCCAGAACCGGGTGATTTTTCACCAGTCGTGCGCTGTACCCTTCCTCCGCCAGGCTGGCAACCTGTTCTGCCTGGTCGCCGTAGGTTCGATTCAGATAAGAAGCAACGTCTGCAGCAAAACCATATTTTTTACTCAGTTTCAGATCGCCTTTTTCATCATAGTCGGCACCGCCGAGAATCGGCAGTTGCTCAGTCTGACAGGTCGGTTTTGGTGCTGATAAGGTGAACAGCTTTATCGCATGATCCACTGTGTCCAGGGCCATTTTCCGGTAAGTTGTCCATTTGCCCCCGGCAATGGTCAGCAAGCCGTCCTCACTGTCCTCAATCACATGGTCCCGGGCCAATTGGGCCGTGTCGGTTGCCTTGGGATCGGATACCAGTGGTCTCAACCCTGACCAGACTGCCTTGATATCTGATTTATTGACCTGCAGATTAAAATAACGGGTGACGTGGCGCAGCAGGTAGTCAATTTCCGCTTCGAGGGGTTGGGGATGTTCGGTAATTTCGGCTGGCTCGTCGGTGGTGCCGACCAGGGCATGATTCTCCCAGGGCAGGACAAACAGAACTCGACCATCTTCGGTTTCCGGGATCATCAAACCGGTGTCAGGTGGGGCGAAACGTTTATCCAGCACGATGTGAATTCCCGTGCTGGCAGAAAGAATTTTAGGGGTGGCGGGGTTGTCCATCACCCTGATCTGATCGACAAAAGGCCCAGTCGCATTGATCACTCCCTTGGCTTTGAGCTGCCAGGTTTCGCCGCTTAAAGAGTCAGTCAACTCAGACCCCGCTATTTTCCCCGCGTCTTTAAACAGGCCGGTTACGGCAACATGGTTGGTAATCACCGCACCATGCTGCTCTGCCGTCAGAGCCAGGGACAGATCCATCCGTGCATCGTGGAATTGGCCGTCATAATAGAGAACTCCAGCTTTAAGCCCTTCAGCTTTCAGGGTCGGAAAGCGGCGCAGAGCTTCTTTGCGGCTCAATAAGCGGCTATGGCCGATATTCTGCTTGCCGGAAAGGATGTCGTACAGTTTGAGACCGGAGAAAACATAGGGAATATCAATCCACTTGTA
>DAOVNV010000014.1 GCA_030630015.1 Desulfuromonadales bacterium
CTGGTGGACCGCATCGAGTCGGTGACCCTCACCAAGGAACGTTTCGAAATCCCGGAAGACTTCGCCGTCGAAAAACTGACCGGCAGCGCCTTCGGCCTGGTTGACGAGGAACCGATGCAGATTGCCGTGCGCTTCGGGTCGCAGGTTGCCCATCTTGTCCAGGAACGCGTCTGGCATCCGACCCAGGAGATTGCCCTGGATGCGGAGGGTGGGGTTCGGTTGACCTTTACCGCCGGGGGGACTAAAGAGATCCTGGCCTGGCTGTATGGGTTTGTGCCGCATGTTGAGGTGCTTGCTCCGGAAAGTTTGCGGACGGCTTTTGTGGAAGGTCTGCGGGAGTGCCTTGAGAAGCATGGATGAAAATCAAAATCTTTTGTTTAGCCGCGGTCAGAATCTGTCAAAATCTGAGAAAATAATAGCAATATGCCCTTGGGTTTGGGGTTAAACAATAGATTTTGACAGATTTTGACAGATTCTGACCGCGGCCAATAAAGCCTTTGACTTAGATTTTTTTCTCGCCACCCGCCACCTGCCACTCGCCACTGCCTTTGTGACATATTCTGTCACTCCCTCGTCTGATTATGATCCTGCGACAAAATCCACGCAAGGGAGGACGACATGCTTTATCTCGATCTTATGACGCAGGATGGTGGGCAGGTTTACCTGGATATCTGTTCCGTTGAGCTTCTGAAGAAGCGCAGATCCACCGGGTTTTCGGTGCAGGGCGTGCTGGGTGACGGCTACTGCGAGGCACAGGTTCTGGTTGAATACATCAATGCGGAAGTGTCCCTGACCTTTATCGACAAGGGCTGGGATTGCTTCAGGGAGAATGGCGGGGAAGGCGAGGACCTGCCGGAGGCGCTGCGCCTGGCGTTGCAGGATGAGCTGGGTCAGGCCGGGGTCTGGGTGAATATGCACGCTGCCGATCAATCCGACGCTGGCAACTGCAGTTTGCTGGCCGGTGACCGCTGGCATGGGACACGTCCTGACGCTGTCTCGGACACGGGTTTCTCTGCTTGTAAGGTTATGGAAAACGCGCCTGGCTGGGCATCAGGCGAAACCGGTCTGCAGGACCGTTGCTTTTTAATGAAGCCTGCGGTAAAACAGGTGCAGACTCATACACGGAGCCTGCATGCGCACTCTCATTCTCGCCTCGACAAGCCCATATCGCCTGCAACTCATGCGACAACTGGAACTCACCTTTCAGGTTGCGGCGCCTCTGTACAAGGAGTCGGTTGATTCCAGCATTGCGCCCGGGTTGTTTGTTAAGCACCAGGCCATCCAGAAGGCTCTGAGCCTGAAGGATAGATATCCGGACGCGCTGATCATCGGTTCCGACCAGGTGTTCGTCGATGCCCGCCAAAGGACGCTCGGCAAGGCGGGCGGCGTCGAGGAGGCGGTCAGCCAGCTCATGGAAATGCAGGGGCGCAGACACACCTTTTATACGGGCATCGCGGTTTATGACAGCCGTTCCGGTGAGCAGCTGGTCGAGTTTGAAACCTACTCTGTGACCCTGCGGACCCTCTCGGAGGAGCAGGTCCGCAACTATGTTGCACGGGAAAGTCCGATCGATTGCGCCGGGTCATTCAAAGTTGAGGGCCTTGGAGTCGCGTTGATGGAAAAGATGGAGGGGAATGACTATACGACGCTGATCGGTTTGCCCTTGATCCGGCTGGTGGATATGCTGGGGCAGTTCGGCATTCCGGTCATTTAGATAGAGCTTTAAATTGTACCCAAATTTTTTTGGTTTTGATTAATGCCTGCTCTGCGATCTCTGCGTCCTCTAGTGAGCAAAGCGAACGGGCGTGAGCTGGTTTTTTGTTTTTAAAGTCAAAAGCATCTCGCGCAGGGAACGCAGAGCACGCAGAGAGAAGCTTGATGCAAAAGACCAAAACCATTCTGGTATTGCCTAATGCCTGCTCCGCGACCTCTGTGGCACAGTTGTTTTGCTTATAATTCCAATATTTAACAGGGTAAATATTTAACATTCATGCATCATTCTGATTTCGTACACCTGCACGTCCACACCCAGTACAGCCTCCTCGACGGCGCCATCCGGATTGACGACCTGGTCGAACGGGCCAAACAGTACCGCATGCCTGCCATGGCCATCACCGACCACGGCAACATGTTCGGCGCGGTTGATTTCTATGCCAAGGCCCATGCCGCCGGGATCAAGCCGATCATCGGCTGCGAGGTTTACGTGGCGCCCGGTTCCCGGCATGACAAGAGCGGGGCGAGCAGTTCGGGAGATGCCTCCGGGCACCTGATCCTGTTGTGCAAGAACCAAACGGGCTACCGCAACCTGTGCCGGCTGGTTTCCAAGGCCTACCAGGAGGGTTTTTACTATAAGCCGCGTATCGACTGGGAAATTCTTGAAGAATACAATGACGGGTTGATTGCCCTGACTTCCTGCCTGGGTGGCGAGATCCCCACGCTGATCAGCCGCAACCGGCCTGAGGAGGCGCGTCGGCGCCTGACCGAGATGTCGCGGGTGTTCGATCGGGACCGCCTTTATCTCGAACTGCAGGAGAACTTTCTGCCTGAGCAGGAGGTTGTCAACAAGGGCCTCAAGGAGTTTTCAAAAGAACTCGGACTGCCGCTGGTGGCGACCAACGACTGCCACTACCTGACCCGTCAGGATGCTTACGCTCACGAGGTCCTGCTCTGCATCCAGACCGGCAAGACCATGGACGACCCCAGTCGGATGAAGTTTGCCAACGAGGAGTTCTACGTCAAGACACCGGAAGAGATGGCGGAGCTTTTCAAGGACACTCCAGAGGCGATCAGCAATACGCTCGAAATCGCCGAGCGCTGCAACCTCGAACTCCAGATTGGTGGGGACAACTACCAGTTCCCGGCTTATCCCGTCCCCGAAAATCAGACCTTGACTGAGGTCCTTGAAGAGCAGACCCGGACCGGCCTGGATGACAGACTGCCGGAGATTCGCAAGCACAGCCCTGATTTTTCCGACGCGGACCTGGCCATCTATCAGGCTCGTCTCGACGAGGAACTGGCTATCATCAACCAGATGGGTTTCCCCGGTTACTTCCTGATCGTTGCTGATTTCATCAACTGGGCCAAGAATCAGAATATCCCGGTCGGACCCGGGCGCGGCAGTGCCGCCGGCAGCCTGGTTGCCTATGCCTTGCGGATCACGGATATCGATCCGATCCCATACAATCTGTTGTTCGAACGCTTTCTGAATCCTGAACGTATCTCCATGCCGGATATCGATGTCGACTTCTGCATCAACGGTCGTGAGGATGTGATCAATTACGTGCGGGACAAGTACGGGCGCGACAATGTCGCTCAGATTATCACCTTCGGCTCGATGCTGGCCCGTGCGGTAATCCGCGATGTCGGTCGGGGTATGGGGATGGCCTACGGGGAGGTCGACAAGATTGCCAAGCTGATTCCCAATCCTGTCGGCAAGAAGGTCAAACTCACCGATGCTCTCAAGCAGGAGCCCCGCTTGCGTGAACTGGTCGAGAATGATGCCCGGGTCAAGAAGATGTTTGACGTTGCCCTGGCGCTGGAAGGGCTGACCCGACATGCTTCGACCCATGCTGCCGGGGTGGTTGTCACACCGCAGCCGCTGACCGATTACCTGCCGCTTTACGTTGATCCGAAATCGCATGGCCAGGTCACCCAGTACGACATGGGCTATGTCGAAAAGATCGGTCTGGTCAAATTCGATTTTCTCGGCCTCAAGACCCTGACCGTGATCGATAACGCGGTGCGCCTGATCCGCTCCGGACGGAATCCGGAGTTTGATCTCGGCCTGATCCCGGCCGATGATGAAAAAAGTTTCCAACTGCTCAGCCGGGGGGAGACGACCGGCGTTTTCCAGCTCGAGTCTTCGGGTATGAAGGAGTACCTGATCAAGCTGCAGCCCTCCTGCTTCGAAGACCTGATCGCCATGGTGGCCCTCTATCGGCCCGGTCCGCTCGGTTCGGGGATGGTCGATTCGTTCATCAAACGCAAGCATGGCCAGGAGGAATTCGGTTACGCGTTTGACGCTCTTGAGCCGATTCTCAAGGACACCTATGGCGTTATCGTCTACCAGGAGCAGGTCATGCAGATCTCCCAGGTCCTGGGCGGCTACACCCTGGGCGGTGCGGATCTGCTGCGGCGCGCCATGGGCAAGAAGAAGCCGGAGGAGATGGCCAAGCAGAAGAAGATTTTCCTGGAGGGCGCCAAAAAGGACAAGCTCGATCAGAAGAAGGCTGAAGCGGTTTTCGTGCAGATGGAAAAATTTGCCGAATACGGTTTCAACAAGTCACATTCAGCAGCCTATGCATTTATTGCCTACCAGACGGCTTATCTGAAAACACATTATCCTGTGGAATTCATGACCGCACTGTTGACCGAGGATATGGAGAATACCGACAAGGTCATCAAAAATATCAATGAAATCCGCAATATGGATATTGCGATCCTGCCGCCGGACATCAACAGCTCTTGCCGTGACTTCACCGTCCATGACAAGGATATCCGTTTCGGGCTGGGTGCGGTGAAGGGGGTTGGCAGTTCGGCTGTCGAAGCGATCGTGGAAGGCCGGCCGGATAGCCAGTTCCAGTCGCTGCAGGATTTTTGCGAAAGGGTCGATTTGCGACGGGTCAACAAACGGGTCGTCGAAGCGTTGATCAAGTGCGGGGCGTTTGATTCTCTGGGCGGCAAGCGCTCGCAGTACATGGCCGTTTTTGAAGATGCAATGGATGCCGGTCAGAAACTGCAGCGCGAAAAGGAACTCGGCCAGGAGTCGCTGTTCGGCAGCGATCAGATCGTGACGCATAAAAACGGTCAGGCTTACGGGCAATTGCCCGAGATTGACGAGTGGGCGGAAAATATCCTGCTCACCAATGAGAAAGAGTCGCTTGGTTTTTATATTACCGGACATCCTCTGGCGCGGCATAGTGCGGCGATCAAACGGTTCGCGACCTGTGACACGGCCAGCCTTGCCGAAAAAAGCGACAAGCAAGAAGTTTCTTTGTGCGGCATTATTAACGGTCTGAAAATGCTGACGACCAAAAAGGGCGACCGGATGGCGTTTGTAACGCTCGAGGATCTGAGCGGTTTTGCTGAACTGGTGGTTTTTCCGGAGGCTTACACGCAGGCGGCGGAACTGCTCGGCAGTGAGGAGCCGTTGTTGGTCAAGGGGGTTGTGGATGTCGGCGAGGACGCCAATAAGATTCTGGTCAACGAGATCCTGTCACTGCAGGATGTCAAGGAGAGGTTGACCCGTTTCGTGCATTTCCGGTTGACGACTCCGGGTCTCGATGACCGCCAATTGAAGGCGCTCAAGGAGATCATGGCGCGCTATCGGGGGGAATGTGAAGGTCTGATCCACCTGGTGATCCCCAATCGGAGCGAGACGGTCGTCCAACTGCCGGAGAATCTCAAAATCCAGGCTTGCGACGAAATGATGGATGACGTTGAAAAACTGTTCGGGTATAATGTAGTAACCTTTGAATAGATTTTTGGTAACTATTCGGCATCTCAGCGAGGGCATGTGGTCTACAGCTATAGCCCACATGCTGTGCGGTTAGTCAGGCAGCAGAATAGTTGCGACTTTTGTAACTGTTCCGCAGGCCCGATTTCTTCGCTGCGGCGAAGTTGACTCGATAGACAGGAGAACTCGATGCAATTCTTTCTTGATTTTGAAAAGCCGCTGGTGGAGCTTCAACAGAAGATCCGGGAGCTGCGTGACTACTCTTCCGGCACCGTCGACTTTTCATCCGATATCAGTAAGTTGGAGAAGAAAGCTGGCAAGCTGCGTGAAGAAATTTTCTCGAAACTGAACCGCTGGCAGCGCACCCAGTTGGCCCGTCACCAGTGTCGGCCCTATACCCTCGATTACATTCAGCACATCTTCACCGACTGGTTTGAAGTGCATGGCGACCGCAATTTCCGCGACGATCCTGCCCTGGTGTGCGGTTTTGCCCAACTGGATGGCGAGCCCTGTGCCATTATCGGCCATCAAAAAGGGCGCGACACCAAGCAGAAGGTCTACCGCAACTTCGGCATGCCGAACCCGGAGGGTTATCGCAAGGCGCTGCGTGTGATGAAAATGGCCGAGCAGTTCAAGCTGCCGGTTTTCACCTTTGTCGATACGCCAGGCGCTTTCCCCGGTATCGGGGCGGAAGAGCGCGGCCAGGCTGAAGCGATCGCCCGCAACCTGCGCGAGATGGCGGCCCTGACCGTACCGATCATTGTCACCGTGACTGGCGAAGGGGGGTCCGGCGGTGCCCTGGCGATTGCCGTGGGCAACAAGGTGCAGATGATGCAGTATTCCGTCTACGCGGTTATTTCCCCGGAAGGCTGTGCCGCGATTCTCTGGAATGATGGCACCAGGGGGCCAGAAGCCGCCGAGGCGCTCAAGCTGACCTCCAGCGATATTGACGAACTGGGTTTCGTTATTGATGATGTCATTCCTGAGCCGGAAGGCGGTGCGCACAACAACCCGGTCGAGGCTGCTGCCAAGGTTAAGGAATATTTGAAGAAGCACCTGGCTGAACTGCAAAAACTATCGCCTGAAGAACTGGTTGAACAGCGCTACCAGAAGTTTCGGGCGATGACCAAGGTTAATGAATAGATAAAAAAGCCTCCCGGATGGGGGGCTTTTTTTGTCTGAGGTGCAAAGAGCGCCTTGGTGCAGAGAGAATCAATACGCTTTTGGAATTTCTGAATCGGCGGGTCCCGCCGATTCTGATTTACAAAATGACAAAAATACATTTTGACGTCATAGGCCTCGGTCAGTGCTCACTCGATTTCCTCGGAAGAGTGCAAGCCTATCCCAAACTAGACCAGAAAGCCGAACTCAACGAAACCCTGATCCAGGGCGGTGGCCCTGCAGCAACCGCCCTGGTAACCCTGTCACGCCTAGGCGTATCCACCACTTTTCTGGGTCGGGTCGGCAATGACGAGCATGGTGTGAAAATCCGCGATGGACTGGAAGCCGAGGGCGTCGATTGCCGTGGTCTTGCGGTCGACCAGGATGGCTCCAGTCAGGTCGCGTTCATCGTGGTCGATGCGGCAGGGCATCGCACTATTTTCTGGCATCGAGGGTCTGCCAGGCCGCTTGCCGACCGGCAAGTCGACGTCAGCCTGATTGCAGCAGCTTCGGTGCTCCACCTCGACGGATTGCAGGTCGAAGCCTCCCTCGCCGCAGCGCAGATCGCGCGTGAGCATGGTGTCGTCACAGTTCTCGATGGCGGTACCTTCAGGGACGGGACAGCGGAGTTGCTGCCGCTGATCGACCATCTGGTTGTCAGTGAAAAGTTCGCCCGGCAGGTTGGCGGTGATGATCTGCATGACACACTGGCTCTGCTGCTTCAGTACGGGGCCAAAGCTGTGACCATAACTTTCGGCGCCCAAGGCAGTCAGACCCTGCTTGCAGGGGGCTCTTGCTTCAACATGCCGGCATTTCCAGTTGACGCCATTGATACAACCGGTTGCGGTGATGTCTTTCACGGGGCCTATATCTATGGCTTGCTCAAAAATTGGCCCATTCCCGAGACTGTTCGTTTCGCTGCAGCCTGCGCTGCACTCAAAACCCGGGCTCTGGGAGGGAGGACGGCGATTCCCACACTGGTTGAAACACAGGCATTTCTGGGCAAGCATAGGGATCTGCGGCCGGTTTTTTTATGAATCGCGCCTCGCGCTTCTGCTTTCCATAACCACCTTAACCCGATATAATGCCACCGGATTTCTGGCTAAGGAGTACTACATATGATTCGTGTCAGCTGGCTGGTGTTGTTGCTCTGCTTGCTGATCCTGTCGGCTTGCGGCGGCCGCCCGTCCTATAAGGTCGAGGTCCTCAAGAAGTTTGGTCTGAAGGGGACCCAGCAGCCCTACAAGGTCAATGGCGAGCGCTACGACCCCCTGCCGTCGGCATCCGGGTTTAGCCAGGAAGGGCTTGCCAGTTGGTATGGCAAGGATTTCCATGGCCGCAAAACCAGCAACGGCGAAATTTACGACATGTATGCCATGACCGCGGCCCATAAGACTTTGCCGATGAATGTCCATCTGCGCGTGACCAACCGCAGTAATGGCCACTCCACGGTGGTTCGCATTAATGACCGGGGTCCTTTCGTCAAGGGCCGGATTATCGACCTGTCCTATTCAGCGGCCAAGGAGTTGGGCGTGGTCGGTCCGGGAACGGCGCCGGTCCGGATTGAAGCGCTTGGTTACAGCGAGAAGGTCCAGCCTGGAACAGCTGTCACCTACCGCCAACCCGAAAGTTATGATGCGGGTCAGTTCATGGTTCAGGTCGGGGCCTTTACGGTCCCGGACAACGCTCGCCGCCTGGCGGGGCAGTTGAAAATCAGGTTCGGAGCCGCCGAGATCGTCGAGGCCTGGGTGGGCGGATGCAAGTTCTACCGGGTGCGTGCCGGTCTGTATACGTCTCTGGATGCGGCTATTGCCGCACTACCTGAGTTCGCAAGCGGCGGCTACCCGAACAGCTTTGTTGTTGCCAAGGAGTAGTGGGGAGAGAGAAATGCGTGAGAAGAATGCTTGCACGTTTGAACCGATAGGCATCATCAGGACACCCTATCAGGACAGTGCCCCCTATCAACCGGTCGATTCCGACAGCGGGGAGTTTCGTATCATCCTTGACGACCGCTACAGGGACGGCCTGGTCCAACTGGAAAAGTTTCGCTACATCTACGTCCTCTACCATATCAACCGACTGGACCGGGAGGTCAAGATGACGGTGTCGCCTCCCTGGGCGGAAGGTCGGCAGATCGGCTTGTTTGCAAGCCGGTCGCCGGTTCGTCCCAATCCCATAGGGCTAAGTATTGTCCGCATAAAAAAAATTGAAGAAACAAGTATTTACACCTCTGGGCTTGATGTGTTTGATGAGACACCGCTGCTTGATATCAAGCCGTATATCAGGGATCTCGATACGAAGCTCGACGCCAACTACGGCTGGCTTGATGATGCGGACGACATGGAGCACCTGGCACAGCACATCCAAGGTGTGCCGCATGAGCATTGACCTTAAAGTCAAAGGCGTTATTAGCCGCGATGAAAATCTATCAGAATCTGTGTAAGTCAAAAACTTTAAGCCCTTGGTTTGGGGTTAAACAAAAGATTTAATAGATTTTAATAGATTTTCATCGCGGCTAATAACGCCTTTTAGATTTTGAAGTTGTTGAAGGAGTTGGTAAATGTTCAGGAAATATGAAGAGCAGGGCTACCAGCCTGTCCTTGACAAGATCCGACAGAAAACCCTGGTATACGGCGATAAGACCCTGATGGCTGAGTTTCGGCTGGAAGCCGGTGCGGTGCTGCCGCGTCATAGCCACCCGCATGAGCAGACAGGATATCTGGTTTCAGGTCGGATGGATCTGACTGTGGGCGATGAAACGTATCAGGTTGGTCCGGGCGACAGCTGGTGCATTCCTGGTGACATCGACCATCATGCCGTCGCTCTTGAGGAGTGTGTTGCTGTGGAGGTTTTTTCCCCGGTCAGGGAAGATTATTTATACCGTTAGATCACGCACCTGTTCCGGCATTCGGCGGAATATTCTCCGGGGCATTCACCGGCCAGTATCAGATCCCCGTTCGTTTCTTGAGCTCTTGTTGAACGAGTTTTTTGCTGGTCGGGGTAAGGCGGCGGGAGGCGAGCAGATTGCGCAGGTCAGAGGTTCGCAGGCGGGGCAGGAAAAGGGTGAACCAGATCGGCGGCGTGCGTCTGTTCTTGAGGATAGCCATTTGAAGATTCGGCCGCATTCTCCATTTGGGATGGCGGGCGACCATGGAGATGGTTTCGGCATTGGGGGTCGGGCCGCTCAGGAATTGGAGGACGGCGACTTCACGTAGACGCGGATTGGTCAGACAGATCTCAAGCAGGGGCGCCTCTCCGGACTTCAGTAATTCCGCGACGACCGCCGTCGTCGCCCGGCGCGCCAGGGTCAGCCTGTGGCCGAGCTCCGTGGTCGGCAGGCGCTGCAGGATGGCCCGTTCCGCGGCAAATTTCTGATCCGGGGTCACTCCGGGGATGAAGCAGAGGTCGACCAGTTCGAACAGGTGCAAGTGCGGCAGGACGCTCAGAACGATTGCACCGGGTGTGGTCGGGTTCCTGACCAGACTGATCTGAAGTTGATGGCTGGCCTTGAGTTGTTCGAGATTGTAGACAGCCTTCAGGACTTCCTCATTCAGGTCGCGGCGTTTGAGCAGCGCGTTCAGGTGATCATCGTTGAGATTGATATTCTTGAGGGCTGCTTTTATGACGTCCGGCGAAGCATTCTGTACAACCTGAAAAAGCTCATCTCCATGAGCAGTCAGAGCCCGGTGCAGGTGGCGGGCATGTTCCGGGTCAAGCTGGTGTTTACGGGTTTTATCAGCCATGTTCGGATTCTGGTTTGACACCTCAAGCTGACAGGTATTCGGCCAGGAAGTCTTCCTTGAAGTCGCTAAAATCACCCTGTTCGATCGCTTTTCTGGCTTCGGCGACCATATTCAGGTAGAAGCTGACGTTGTGAATCGCAGCCAGGGTCGCCGAAAGGATTTCGTTGGCGCTGTACAGATGATGCAGGTATGCCCGCGTGAAGTTCTTGCAACAGTAGCAGTCGCAGGAGGGGTCCACGGGGAAAAAGTCCCTGCGGTAGCGCCGGTTGGTCAGGCGGATCTTGCCGCGACGGGTGAACAGGGTCGCACTGCGCGCATAGCGGGTCGGGATGACGCAGTCGAACATGTCCATGCCGCGCTCGATGCTTTCCAGGATATCTTCGGGAAGCCCGACTCCCATCAGGTAGCGGGGCTTGTCGGTCGGCAGGAAGGGCTCCGTGTGGTCGACAACCTGTTTGAGCAGTTCCAGACCTTCGCCGACACTGACTCCGCCGATGGCGTAGCCAGGGAAATTCATGGATGTCAGTTCCTTTGCACATTCACGGCGCAGGTCCTCGTAGGTACTGCCCTGAACAATTCCGAACAGCGCCTGATCGGCGCGTTGATGGTGTTTTTGGCATTCTTCGGCCCAGCGCAGGGTTTTCTTGATCGAGCGGGCGGCATACTTGTGAGTTGATGGGTAGGGGATGCACTCGTCAAACGCCATGATGATGTCGGCGCCGAGGGCATTCTGGATCGACATGGCTTCGCGAGGGCCAAGGAATATCCGTTCCCCGGAGACTTCGTCCTTAAAATGCACCCCCGTGTCGCCGATCTCCTTGTTCGGCAGGGAGAACACCTGGAATCCGCCGCTGTCAGTCAGAATCGGTTTCGGCCAATGCATGAAGGAATGCAGGCCACCCGCCTTGGCAACCAGGTTCTCGCCCGGCTTAAGGTGCAGGTGATAGGTGTTTGACAGGATAATCTGGGCACCGGTATCCAGCACCTGGGCCGGGGTCATGGCCTTAAGTGCACCGTGGGTGCCGACCGGCATGAAAATCGGAGTTTCAATGACGCCGTGAGGCGTACTGACCCGACCCCGCCTGGCGCGGGTCCGGCCATCAGTTTTTAGAAGTTCAAAGTTAAACATAGGACCTTTTTGTGGCGAAATTTTTCAGCATAGATAAATCGAAAGGTGGCGCAAAGGTTGCAAGGATACGAATTGCGAACAAAGCAGTATGTTCGGACTTTAGCAGAATTGGTGATCAGCGGCAATGCCTGGAGAACTGATGCATGATGACTGATCCGGTCATTCCGGCAGAGTTGAATAACGTCGATTTCACGCGGGTGATTTTCTCCCTGGAGTTTCTCGATACATGTCAGCTTGATACAACTGTTTTGCTTGGTTTTCGCAGCCTGATGAGACCTGTGGCAAAACAGGTGTTTGCCGATGACGGAGCAGAAGGCAAGCGGCGTTTCAAGGCTCTTTTCGAGCCGGCGATCAGCCATGATCCCGTTGCCTTGAAAAAATTCCAGAAACCGTCTCCCCCCTTCGTGCTCTTGCTGAAACCGATGCCGGTCCATGTTGTTAATGCGGGAGACAGCTTGGATCTCGAGCTGCTCTTTCTCGGCACCTCGATCCCGTTGATTTGCGATTTCCTGGCATGCCTGATCCTGCTCGGACGCTTTGGACTGGTGGGCGGTCATGGTAAATATGATGTTGTTGAAATGTCGGCCGTAGGCCAGGATGAGCAGGTCCAGCACATCTGGCAGCGAGGTTGCCCGGCCGACCGGATTGCGCCTCCGCTGGATTCGATTGGTTTATGGCTGGAGCGCCAACTGCCTGTTGCGCTGCCCTTGTCGCTCCAGTTTGAAATCCCGGCCAGGTTGATGGTGAACGGTCGGCCCGTGCGACGCCCTTCTTTTGCAGCGTTGTTCCCGTTTATGCTCCGACGCGTGACGTCCATGCTTCATGCCCATGCGGGCTGCGAGTTGATGCTGGATGCTGCAGACCTGTTGGGCGTGGCGGAATCGGTCTCGGTTGCCGAGGCTCATTTCGATTGGAATGACTGGAGGGACTTGTCTGGCAATCGTCCGATGAGAGCGATCGGTGGTTTTACCGGTCGCATGTCTCTTGACGGCAAGGCCTTGCGTGATATTTTTTGGGTCATCGCTGTCGCCAGCCTGTTCGGATTGGGCAAAGGAGCCGCTTATGGTGCCGGTCGTTTCAGCCTCGGCCTCCCGGAAGGAACGGTCTATGACTTGCCGGCGTGAAAGAGTCGGGTATAATAGTAAAAACGCCAGTGATTTCAAGGAGGTGTTGTTATGACCGACGCATGGGAAGAGCGTAAGAAGGCTATTGAAAACGAATATTTCTACAAACTCGCCAAGGATCAGATTGCGAAACTCAAGCAGGATGCCAAGGAACATCTGACACGTGAACTCTGTCGCAACCGCTGTCCCAAGTGTGGAGATGATATCATTGCGATGGAGTTTCGTGGCGTACCGCTTGATAAATGTGAGAACTGCGGCGGGGTCTGGCTTGGCCCAAGGGATCTTCATATCCTGGCGGAGAAGGATCATCGTACCTGGTTTGACCGCTGGTTCAAGGCTGAGGCCTAATCACGTTTACATAAATTCAAGAGATGCGGCTTTATTTATTTCGAAATATCTTTATCGGGTTCCTGGCGGTGACGGCCGGTTTGTTCCTCTGCGCCCTGGTCTCGATGACGATCCTGGGCCGGGTGGCGCATCAATTGGAGGATTACCAGACAGTTGCGCGGGAACAGGCTTTGGCCGGCCCCTCTACTGTCGTACCAGCAGAGATCAGGGCTCTTGACGGGTTGATCAAAACGATCCATCGGGGCCAGATTCTCGTCCTGCTATGTGGATTAGCCGGACTGATCGGCGGCCTGGTTGCGATGGTGGTTGCGTCCGGTCAGGCGGCAAACCTGTTGCGGCGCTTGAAGGAGGCAACCCAGCAACTGGCTAATGTGGTTCTTGACGAGGAAACACCGCTAGTCACTGCTGCTTCAGTGGATAACCTGGAACTGGAGATTCGCAAGATGATGCGAAATATCCAGGCGAGCCAGAGGCTTTGTCTGGATGCAAGTCCCCTGACGCGTTTGCCGGGCAACCGGGCGATTGAACAGGTTTTACAGGATAAGATGGCCAAGGATGAGAGGTTTGCCTTGTGCTATGTCGACCTCGATGATTTCAAGGCATATAATGACAAGTATGGCTATGCAAGAGGCAGTGAACTCATCAAGTTGACCGGCGAAATCATCTACCGTGCCAAAGACCTGTATGCAGACCCGCAAGATTTTGTCGGGCATATCGGGGGCGATGATTTCGTTCTGATTGTTGCTTCGGAACACGCGCTGTCCGTTTGTGAATCAATCATTGAGGAATTTGATCGGGCGATCCCTGATTGTTACGATGAGGAAGACCGCGACCTGGGACATATCGAATGTACGGATCGCTACGGGATCGTGCGGCAGTTTCCGCTCATGACAATTTCGATTGCCGTGGTTTCCGATTCGCAGCGGCAGTTCCAGTCGCCGCTAGAGATTGCCCGGATCGCCACCGAAATCAAGGATTACGTCAAAATCCTGCCGGGCAGCAACTACCTGATCGACCGTCGTGTCAGTTCTCGCGCCTAGTGATGGCAGTAGCGGGTAGCGGGTGGCACGAAAAAACTTAAGTCAAAAGCTTTTTAGCCGCGATCAAAATCTATCAAAATCTGTTAAGGCAAAAGCCATAGTCTTATGTTTTGGTTTTTATATAGACCTTGATAGATTCTGATCGCGGCCAACTATGCCTTTGATTTAAGGTTTTAATGATTTTTCGCGCCACTCGTCACTCGCCACTGCCTTTCCCCCTGTCTTTGTGAGAAATTTGTGAGTGATGCTATGATAAGTGATATATATAGCATGTTGATTTTTTGTCGTTATCATTCCCAGGAGGTCTTGTGAAATACATTGTTGTCTTGTCTGTAATTATTATCGGAATGCTTGGAGCCGTTATGCTGGTATTGGCCCGGCAGAAGGCGCAGCGTGCCAAAAGAGTTCAGGTGGAATCCTTTGATATGGGTGAGCGGCTCGAAAGGGTTTTGAACGGGTCGGCGAATACGCAGGAGACAGAAAACCACGAAGAATGATGTTGAACCCCTGAAATTTATGGATAAATAAAACGCCCGGAGCAGATGCCCCGGGCGTTTGTTTACTCTGAAGCGAGGGGGCCGATCTTCCCATTCAGCAGGCGGTTTGTCCTGTTTTTCCTGTACCAGATCAATCCCTTTTTGGCGATGAGTGGAAAAGTTCCGATCAGGATGAATGAAACAATCATCCCCGGCGAGATGATCTCCCGTAGTGACTCCATCTGCCCGACCTGAGTCCCGGCATTGACGTAGATGGCATTGTGCGGCAGTTTCCCGAGTTGGGTGACCCAGCAGAAGGTGGTCAGACGCAGCTTTGTCAGACCCATCAGCAGGTTGATCAGAAAACAGGGGAATAGAGGCATCAGTCTCATGGATAAGAGGTAGAGTGCGCCTTCCCGCTCAACACCCTGGTTGACGATCCTCAATCTGTCGCAGTGCCTTGATTGGAGGCCGTTTCTGAACAAGTGGCGGGAGGTTAGAAATGCGGCGGCAGAGCCGAGAACGTCCGCGAATGAAACGATCAGCAGGGCCGCCGAAAAGTCGAACAGGGCTCCGCCGGCCAGCATCAGCATGGCAAGACCGGGTATCGATAATGCTGTCAGTAGAAAAATGGCAAGGAAATAGACAGACAGAGCCAAGAGCTGGTTTTGTTCATAAAATTGCTGATAGACCGTGTGACGCGCTCTGAGGGCGTCGAGGCTCAGAAACTGCTGCAGATCAAATGCGAAAAAACTGCTGATCAGAAGAGCAGCTCCCAGGAATATCAGAAGCTTGACGTATCGTTTTGTCATGTTGTCAGACGTTTTTTGCAAGCAAAGAAATGTCGGTCAGTGTGAGTTCTCCTTGTTCTTGATCTTCTTGCATTCCACTTTAAACGAAAATGAAAGAATAATAAATATATATATTAGATTAATTGAATTATGTTTGGTTTAGATGCCTGTTGTTTGCGCCCCTGAGACAAGGAGAACTGATATGTCTGTGGGAGCCGATATCTTCAGGGAACCGGTCAGCTGAAAGTCAGTGGGCAAGATCAGAGCAGGGGGGCCAGAACGCGTGAAAAGCCTTCACGCAGCCGCTCGCGGTGTGGCAGATGTTGCCTGCTTTCGATGGTTATTTCATGGGCCGACTGGCAGAATTGCAGGAAATCCCGCTCCAGCTCCGTAACAATTTTCTTGCCGAAAAAGAACAGGTTACCTTCAAAATTCAGTCGGAAACTGCGTTGATCCATGTTAGCCGATCCAGCGGTTGAGAAAATCTGGTCAACAATGGCCGTTTTGGCGTGGGGAACCGTATCCTCCATTTCAAAAATCCTGGCACCTGCAGACAGCAGTTCGTCGAAAAACGAGCGTCCGGCATATACGGCCAGAGGATGATCCGAACGGCTGGGGAGAAGCAACCTGACGTCAACACCGCGCAGGGCGGCAGTCTGCAGTGCCATGGCCACCGGTGCATCAGGAACAAAATAGGGTGTCTCGATCCAGACGCGCTCTCTCGCCATATTTATGGCAACAAACAGCAAGGTATGAATGGCTCGCCATTTCTCATCGGACGGACCACTCGCGAGGAAGTGGGCGCAAACATCCCCGTGGCAATGGTGGGTGGGGAAATAGTGTCCCGTTGCAAGGTCCTTCTCTGTTGAATGGTACCAATCTTGACAGAACACACCCTGTAATTCATAGACGACCCGACCTTTGACACTGAGATGAAGGTCGGTCCAGGATTCAGCCAACCCAGCGTAAAGGTCGCCAATATTCATGCTGCCGGTGAATCCAGTCGTGCCGTCAATGACGACAATTTTACGGTGATTGCGGTTGTTGATAGAGACTTGTCGGCTGAGAGGGTTCAAAGGCAGGAACCGCGCAAATTCTCCTCCAGCTTCAACCAGAGGTTTGAAGAAGCTTGATTTGGTCGTGTAGGAACCGACATCGTCAATCAATAATCGAACTTCAACGCCTCTGCTGGCGGCTCTTACCAGGGCATTGAGAAAGCGCGTACCCGTTTTGTCCGGCAACCACGTGTAGTAGGTCAGATGAATATGCTGTCGAGCCTCGTCAATCGATTGCTCCAAAGCATCGAAAGCTTTGCCGCCGTTGCGAAACAACTCGACCTGGCATCCCGGCTGCGGGCCGCAATCATCGAGTTTGGCTGCAAGGGAATAGAGGGATGTGGCGACTATTTCGTCGGATTCGGATAATTGCTGTTGATGACGAAAACGGGCGAGTGATGGTACCAGGTGCTGTTCTGCACGGTGACGCTCCCGGCGAAGCATCCTGATGCGGGTGGTTCCGAGTGCCCAGAAAGCCAGGACTCCAAAAACAGGCAGGAAAATGATCGCCAGTATCCATGCCAGAGTCGCCCCGGATTCTCTGCTCTGCAGAATGATCTTTGGAACAAGGAAGGAAACTCCCGCCAGATGGATAAGGAGCAGGCAAAGGGTAAACCAGTTTGTTGCAAGAAAAGTCAACATATTGGTATGCCAAGCAGCCGGTCGGTAGAGAATATCTCTGTTTTTTGCGCGGCAAAAAAGGAACGTCTT
This sequence comes from Desulfuromonadales bacterium, assembly GCA_030630015.1. Classification (GTDB taxonomy): domain Bacteria; phylum Desulfobacterota; class Desulfuromonadia; order Desulfuromonadales; family BM103; genus JAQYVZ01. The sequence goes on from DAOVNV010000014.1 coordinate 17,034, forward strand.
TAGGTAATCTGAAGGATTTGATTCAGGATTGCAAGAAATATAAATATTCGGAAAAATAGATAAGTGCTGATAGAAAAAAACGCCCGGAGCAAATGCTCCGGGCGTTGGTGTGTCAGTTGGATCGGTAAGAAGTGCGAGGCGCGAGGTGCGAGACGCGAAAAAGCCGGGGACCCGCCTTCGCCAAGGCTATGGCGTGGCAAGCTGTCCTCATTTTTCAGATACAATAAAACACATCCCGCCCACGGAAAACGGCGAGGTCACCCAGTTCGTCTTCGATGCGCAACAGCTGATTATACTTGCAGATACGGTCGGTGCGGCACAGGGAGCCGGTTTTGATCTGGCCGGCATTGGTTGCCACGGCCAGGTCGGCGATCGTGGTGTCTTCGGTTTCACCGCTGCGGTGGGAAACGACGGCAGTGTAGCCGGCCCGCTTGGCCATTTCTATGGCGTCGAGCGTTTCGGTCAGGGTGCCGATCTGGTTGACCTTGATCAGGATGGAGTTGGCAACCCCCTTTTCGATGCCTTCCGCGAGGATCTTTGTATTGGTGACGAACAGGTCGTCGCCGACGATCTGAATGCGATCGCCCAGCCGTTCGGTCATGAGCTTCCAGCCATCCCAGTCATTCTCGGCCATGCCGTCCTCGATCGAGATGATCGGGTAACGGTTAACAAGGTCCTCGTAAAAAGCGACCATATCTTCGGCGCTTTTTTCTTTCTGTGCTTCATTTTCCAGGATGTACTTGCCGTCCTTGTACAGCTCGGAGGAGGCAACATCGAGGGCCAGCAGGACATCGCTGCCAGGCTTGTAGCCGGCGGCATCGATCGCCTCCATGATGACCTCGAGGGCTTCTTCGTTGCTCTTCAGGTCCGGAGCAAAGCCACCTTCATCACCAACGGCCGTATTGTAGCCTTTATCCTTGAGGACTTTTTTCAGTGCATGAAAAATTTCCGCACCCATGCGCAACGCTTCTTTGAAGCTTGCGGCACCGGCCGGCATGATCATGAATTCCTGGATGTCAACGTTGTTGTCAGCGTGTTCGCCGCCGTTGATGATGTTCATCATCGGCAGGGGCAGTTCCTTGGCGTTGGCGCCGCCGACGTACTGGTAGAGAGGCAGGCCGGCTTCTTCAGCTGCCGCCTTGGCTGCCGCCAGCGAGACGCCGAGCAGGGCATTGGCGCCAAGGTTGCTCTTGAAATCGGTCCCGTCAAGTTCGAGCAGTTTGCGGTCGATGCCGGTCTGGTCGGAAGCTTCCCAGCCAAGCAGGGCTTCTGCGATGGTTTCGTTGACGTGGTCGACAGCCTTGAGGACGCCTTTGCCGAGGTAGCGCTGCATGTCGCCATCACGCAGTTCCAGGGCTTCGCGTTCGCCTGTGGACGCGCCGCTCGGAACAGCGGCACGACCCATGACGCCGCTCTCGAGATAGATTTCAACTTCTACAGTCGGGTTGCCGCGCGAGTCGATAATCTCGCGGGCGTAGACATCAATGATTTCGCTCATAGAGGGATCCCCTTGTTACATCTGGTTGGTGTTCGTCCCTGGGCCGGCTCAGCCTTTTGCCGGCCGGTTCCGGGAACCTTTTTATAGCATAATGCCTTCAAATTGAAACCCCTTTTCTTTCGGGTCTATAACCCAAACAAAGGCTATTTTCACGC